>NZ_CBBQHX010000022.1:0-74774 GCF_964946895.1 Stagnihabitans sp.
ATGGCTTGCGTGGCCGAGGTGTCAACCGGGTTCACGATGATCGCCGAAACGCCCGACGCGATGAAGTTGTTGATCTGGTCCAATTGCTTGGCCACATCGTCCTTCGCATCTTCGATCTGAACCTTTTGGCCGTTCTTGTCGGCATAGGCTTGGATCCCGTTGCGCAGAACGGTCAGGAAGTTGTCGTCGAACTTCGCCATCGAAACGCCGATGTCGGCCATTGCGGTCGTGCCCATCAGGGCCACGGCGGCAGCAATAAGATACGTCTTCATGGTCTCTCCTCCACATACGGGGCCCGGCGTCCCCGTTCTCCCAGCCGGGCCGCCCACTTCGGGGCGGTATTCCCTTCGCTCAGGCCTCCACGCCTGCGCGAATGAATTCCATCGAGGCCGCCAACGCCGGAGCGTGGTCCGCCAACCCATGCACCGAAGGCGCAAAGGGTTCGTACGAAATCGCCCCGGTGTAGCCTGCAGCCTTCAAGGCGCGGATCTGCGCCACGTTGCCCAGAACGTCATCGGCATCGACCAGAACCCGGTGCGGATCGCGCATGTCATCCAGATAAATCGAGTCCTTGACGCCGGAAACGTGAACGATTCCCGTCAGTTCCGGATAGATCGGCCCAAAGCCCGCCAGCGCGTGGTGGAAGGTGTCATGGACCATGAAATAGGTTCCAACGCCGCCCACGGCATGGATCACTTCGGCCAGAACGTCCTTGTAGCGCAAGGAGCAGACCGCAAAACCCAAGGGTTCCACCATCGCCTTCAGCCCATGCGCCTTCAGCATCGGCAGCAGTTCCCGCAGCGCGGTTTCCGTGACCTTGAAACTGTCGGCGCGATCTGTCGCCACGCCATCGTTGCGCGGAATCAGGCTGACCGCTTCGGCGCCCGCCGCCACGGCGATCTTCATCAACGCCTCGGCCTCGGCCCGCTTGGCCTCGGACCAGTCGTTGAACATCTTCACCTCGGCCAGCGCCAGAAAGCGCAGGCCACGGGCGGCGACGGCAGCCTTGACGACGGCCGGATCAGCCCCGCCAAACAGCGGCGATTTCAAGTCGTTGCGGAATTCGACCCCGACGCAGCCCAGACCCTTTGCCAGGTCCAGAAAGGGTTCCCACGCCATGTTCGGCGCCGTCATGTGGTTCAGTGCAAAGGGCAGCATGACCCGTGATTCTCCCAAATCGAGGGGCAACCGAGCCCCGCGTTGGTGGAATTGATATTCCATTTCGCGGGATTATCAACTGAAAATTCTAAAATCAGAACATGCGTTCCAGAATGCAAGCCCCAACGCGCGCGTATCCAAATTCCCCGCGCCCGTACGTGAGGGCCGTGGCTTCGCCGAAAAACGGCAGCTTTTCTGTCCTAATTGGCCGTCAAACCGATTCGCCGACGTGGATGTCCGGGGGCAGGAACACCTGAACCCGTTCGACCTCGCCCTGCCCAAGGGCTGCGCGCGCCATCGTCGCAAACAGCGCGCGGCATAATTTTTCCAAAGGCGTGTCCAGAACCATGGTCACCACCCCCTCACCCAAGGCCGCCCTGCTGTCCGCCGTCAGCGCCGAAACGATCAGCGCCACCTCTGGCCGCCGCGCCTCGCGCAGCGCCGCAATCGCACCCTCCATGCCGCCCCCGGCCACGTAAACCCCGCGCAGATTGGCATGCCGCGCCAGCAGCGCCAGCGTCGCCTCGTAGGTCAGCTGGCGGGTTTCCAGATTGACCATCGCCTCCAGCACCTCCAGCTGCGGCGCCTTTTCGCGCAGATAGGCGCGAAAGCCGGTCTCTCGCAGCTCGTGCCCGTGCCAGCGATGGCCGCCGACGAAGATCGCCAGTTTGCCCGCGGGCTTCGGATCGCCGCCCTTGGCCGCCAAGCCCATCATCCACCCCGCCGTCCGCCCGTGCTTGAGGTTGTCGAGCCCCAGATACCCCGTCCGCGCCGCCTCCGCGAAATCCGACAGCAGCGAGAACACATGCATGCCCGTGCCGCGCAGATGCTCCACCGCCTCGGTCACTTCGGGGTGGTTGACGGCCGTCGCCGCCAGCACATCGCAGCGCCCCTCCATCCCGCGCAACAGCCGCGCCATTTCCGACGGTGCCTGGCTGGTGGAAAACTCCAGAACCAGCCGGCCCTGCACGCCCTTGGCCTCAGCGACCGCGCGGTGCAGGGCCTCGGCGAAGGCCTTGTAGAAATCCTGACCCTGCTTGTGCAGCGCCACGCCAAAGCGCACTTCAGGCAGATCTGCCGCAGCCCCCGCCAGCCGCAGAGCGGCCGGATGCCCGATGCGCCGCGCCGCATCCGCGATGCGCGCCACGGTATCGCCACGCACCTTTTCGCGCCCGTTCAGCGCACGGTCCACCGTCGCCAGCGACACACCCGCCGCTTGCGCCAGTTCCACCAATCCCGGTCGTCTTGCCATGATGTCTTTTCGTCATCCATTTCCTGGCTTCTGACGATATATGACGAAAGTCTTCACGTCCATCGTTGCGTGAATCGGCGCTTTGCCTCTAACCTCCCCCCCGGAGACCGCGGTGAGCGGAGGGGAGAGGTCATGTCAAAACGCAATTACAGCCTTCTGGGGCCGGACGGCAAACGCGCGGTCGAGATGGGTCTTGCCGCAGCCGAATGGTACCACACCGACGTGCCGCGGAAGGACATGAAGGCCTTCATGCAACGCTCGGATGCGCCTGCCATCCGCGACACGGTGATCCTGTACGGGCTGATGATCCTCTTCGCCGGCATCGGCATCGCGTTCTGGCCCTCGCCCTGGACCATTCCGGTCTGGCTGGCTTACGGCGTCCTCTACGGCTCGGCCTCCGATAGCCGCTGGCACGAGGCCTCACACGGCACCGCGTTCAAGACGCCGTGGATGAACAACGTGGTCTACGAAATCGCCAGCTTCATGATCATGCGCAACTCCGCCACCTGGCGGTGGAGCCACGCCCGCCACCACACCGACACCTACATCGTCGGCCGCGACCCGGAAATTGCCGTGATGCGCCCCGGCGTGCTGGGCAAACTGCTGTTGTCCTTCGTCGGCATCCCCGAGGTCATGTCCTACATTCCCAGAATGATCACCAACGCCATCTCTGGCCCCACGGCGGAAGAACGCACCTTCGTCCCGCAAAGCGAATGGCCCAAAGTCGTCCGCGTTGCCCGGATTTCGGTGGCCATCTACGCGGCGACCCTTGGGCTGGCGCTTTGGATGCACTCGATCCTGCCCCTGATGGTGATCGGCCTGCCACGGATGTACGGGGCCTGGCACCACATCATGACCGGCCTTCTGCAGCATGGCGGTCTGGCCGATAACGTCATCGACCACCGGCTGAACTCCCGTACCGTCTACATGAACCCGATTTCCCGGTTCATCTACTGGAACATGAACTACCACGTCGAACACCATATGTTCCCCATGGTCCCCTACCACGCCCTGCCTGCGTTGCACGCGGCGATCAAGCACGACCTGCCCGCCCCCAACCCCTCTATCGCCGCCGCCTTTGCTGAAATGTGGCCCGCCCTGAAGCGCCAGTTGCAGTACGAGGATTACTTCCTGCAGCGCGCCCTGCCCGCCACCGCCAAGCCCTACCGGATGGATTTCCATGAAGGCGCGCTCGGTCAAACTGTCTCTGCTGCCGAATAATAGGAACCCGCGAATGCCCTGGATTGACGCCTGTGACACCTCCGACATCGAAGCCGAGGATCTGATCCGCTTCGATCACGCCGGGGCGACCTATGCCATCTACCACTCCCCCGACGGCAAGTTCTACGCCACCGCCGGTAAATGCACGCACGAGGATGTGCATCTGTCGGACGGTCTGGTGATGGACCACGTGATCGAATGCCCCAAACACAACGGCCAGTTCGACTACCGCACCGGCGAGGCCAAACGCGCCCCGGTCTGCGTCAACCTGAAGACCTACAAGACCAAGGTCGAAGGCTCCCGCGTTTTCATCGAGGTGTCCTGATGGCCAAGCGTCCCACCGTCGCCGATCTTCTGGCCAACCGCGGCCGCCACCAATACGCGATGCTGCGCGTCGAAACCCTGGACGAGGCCGCAGCTGCGGCAACCGCCGGGGTCGAGCTTTTCTCCATCCCCCCCGCGATGATCCACGACCGCCGCTTCCGCGAGGTGGCCCCCAACGCCTTCGCCTTCCCTGGCGACAACTTCTATGAAATCGGCGGCACCGACGATTTCCTCCGCTGGGCGCTGCCCCTGTACAAGGCCGGTGCCGACGGCGTCTATTGCTCGGGCTCGCTCCGCACCGTCAAGGAACTCGCCGACCACGCCATCCCGGTCTGCGGTCATGTCGGCCTGATCCCCTCCAAAGCCACCTGGACCGGCGGCTTCAAGGCCGTGGGCAAAACCCTCGACAGCGCCAAACGCGTCTGGGACCAATGCGTGGCCCTCGCCGACGCCGGCGCCTTCGCGGTGGAAATCGAGGTCGTCCCCCATTCCATCACCCAAGCCATTGCCGAAAAGACCGACCTCTTCCTGATCTCGATGGGTGCTGGCGCCGCAGGCCACGCGCAATACCTCTTCACCGATGATGTGCTGGGGCAAAACACGGGCAAAGTCCCGCGCCATGCCAAGATCTATGCCAACTTCGCCGCTGAACACGCTCGCCTGCAAGCCCTTCGGATCGAGGCGATGACCCGTTTCGCCCAAGACGTCCACAGCGGCGAATACCCCGCGCCGCAATACCTCGTGGATTCCAATCCCGACGTCGTGGCCGCTTTCCGTGACTGGCTGAACGACCAGACCAAATGATGCAAGCGGGCGGCCTGCAAAGCCGCCCCATTTGCTCCTTGCCCAAATACTCCCGCCGGAGGCACGCGATTTTTCGCAGAAAAATCGTCCCCCTCAGCCCCCAGATTTTTCGTAGAAAAATCGTCTACTCCGCGTCCCGCAGCACCCGCGCCGGCCGGGCAGAGATCGGCCGATAGGCAAACACCACCCCTGCCGCCAATGTGGCCACCATCCCACCCGCAACAATCGCCAGGGCCGACCATGGCTCGAAGCGGTAGGGCAGGTCCATCACCAGCCGCAGCACCGCCCAGCCGCCAACCCCTCCGGCCAAGATTGCCACCAGCCCCGCCGCAGCCCCCATCAGGGCCGAGCGCAGCGCGAAACTGGCCAGGATGCGCGTCCGCGTCGCCCCCAGCACCTTCAGAACCGCCGCCTCCCGCATCCGCGCCGGAACCCCCGCCGCCGCCCCGCCGATCAGCACCACGATGCCGGTCACCAACACCGCCCCCGCCGCCAGCACCGTCGCGGTGGCAATCGCCCCCAAAGCCTCCACCACCCGGCCAATTGCCTCCTTCACCGAAATCGCCGTGATGTTGGGAAAAGCCTTCGACGTATCCCGCAGGATCGCGGCCTCTGCCCCAGCCTCGGCATAGACCGTCGCAATCGACGAATGCGGTGCCCCCGCCACCGCCGAGGGGTTGATCGCCATCACGAACCCCATCCCCGCGCTGGAAAAATCCACCTTGCGGAACGAGGTGATCGTCGCCTCGATATCGCGCCCCAGAATGTTCACCGTCAGTCTGTCGCCCAACTTCAGGTGCATCTCGGCCGCTTCCTGCGCGGCAAAGGAAATCTGCGCCGGTCCGGTGTAATCCTGCGGCCACCACGCCCCCGCCGTCACCGAAGTCCCCGCCGGCGGCGCGCCCGAGAAGGTGATGCCACGGTCGCCCATCACCACCCAATGATCCCCCACCACATCCCGCGCCTTCTTGCCGTTGATCTTGGTCAGGATCCCCCGCAGCATCGGCGCGGACTCCACCTTCGACACCGCCGGATTGCCCTTCATCATGTCCAGAAACGGCTGCAACTCGGCATCCTGCAGATCAATGAAGAAGAAACTTGGCGCCTTGGCCGGCAGGTCACTGGCAATCGAGGCGCGGAAGTTCGCGTCAATCTGCCCCACCACGGCCAGCACGCTCAGCCCCAGACCCAATGACAGCACCACCGCCAAAGCTTCTGACCGGGGGCCGCCAATCGCGGCCAGCGCCCAACGCAGGCCCGGTCGCCCCTCCACAAACCGCCGCCTTGCCAGCCAGCGCGCCAGCACCTTCAACCCCAACCCCGCCAAGGCCAGCACCGCCAGCGCCGCAAAGACCCCGCCCAAGGTCCCCAAAGCCAGCATCGCACTGCCGGAAAACCACACTGCCCCGCCGACAAACAGCGCCAAGAGCCCGGCCATCGCGGCCAGATGCTGAAGCTTCGGCCAGACCCGCTCGGCCGCCCCCCTATATAAAGCAGTCGCCCTTTGCCGGACGGCCTGGCTGAGCGGCCAGAGGGCAAACAACAGGCCGGTCACCACGCCATAAAATGCCGCCTGCAGCAACGGCACCGGATAAAGCCCGAACGCCACCGGAAACGGCATCGCCCCGGCGATCAGCGGCGCGCCCAGCAGCAGCAGCCCTGCCCCCAGCACCAGCCCCAGCCCCACACCAATCCCGCAGATCACCGCGATCTGCAGAAGATAGACCCGCATCACCAGGCGCCCCTCGGCCCCCAGCACCTTCAACGTGGCAATCGTCGCCACCCGTGCCTCCATGAAGGCCCGCACCGCCGAGGCGACGCCCACCCCCCCCACTGCCAACCCCGCCAACCCCACCAGGATCAGGAAGGATCCCAGCCGCTCGACAAACTTCTCTACGCCCTGCGCCGCGTGGCGCCGGTCGCTCCAAGCCATGCCCTTGTCGCGAAACGCCGTCTCTGCCGCCGCCTTCAGCCCGTCCAGATCCGCCCCCGGTGCCAGCAAGCGGTAATCCGTCTCATAAAGCGTCCCCGGCGCGATCAGCCCCGACTGGGCCAGATCCTCTGTCCGGACCAGCGTCCTCGGCCCCAAACCCAAGCCCGCCGTCGCGGAATCCGGCTCTTTCAGCAAAACCGCCCCCAGCCGGAATTCCTGCAACCCCAGTTTGAAAGTATCCCCCACCTTCAGCCCCAGCCGATCCGCCAGAACCTTCTCCATCACCCCGCCGGGCCGCCCGTCCTTGACCGCAAATGCCTCGGCCAACGTCCCCGCCGCCAGCCCGACATCGCCGACAAGGGGCCACAGATCATCCACCGCCTTGACCTGTGTCAGCGCACGATCCTCTGCGGCCACCGCCAAGGACCGGAACTCGACCACCTCCGACACCTTGGTGGCATGTGCGGCCATCCAGGCCTTCTCTTCGGCACTGGCAAACCGATAGGTGAAATTCATCTGCGCATCGCCGCCCAGAATGACCGCGCCCTGATCCGCCAGCCCGCCTTCGATCGCCGCCCGCAGCATCCCAACGGCAGCAATCGCCGCGACCCCAAGGGCCAGGCACAGGATCAGGATGCGAAACCCCGCGATCCCGCCACGCAACTCCCGCCGCGCCAACACCCAGGCGAGGCTCACGCCAGCACCCCATCGGCCAACCGCAACACCCTGTCACAGCGCGAGGCCAGTTCCGCAGCATGCGTCACCATCACCAAAGTCGCGCCATGCCGGTCGCGCAAGCCAAACAGCAAATCCATGATCGCAGCACCATTCCCGGTATCAAGGTTCCCCGTCGGCTCATCCGCCAACAGCAGCTTCGGCCTGACAACCGAGGCCCGTGCCAAAGCCACCCTCTGCTGCTCGCCCCCCGACAGCTGGCTTGGATAATGCCCGGCCCGGGCACCCAGCCCCACCGCCTCCAATTCCGCGCGCGCCCGCGCGAAAGCCCCGGCCTCGCCAGCGATTTCCAAGGGCACCGCGACGTTTTCCACCGCAGTCATCGTCGGAATCAGATGGAAACTCTGGAACACCACGCCCATATTCCCCCGGCGGAAGCGCGCCAGCGCATCCTCGTCCATCGCGGTCAGATCCTGACCCAAAGCGCTTATTTGCCCAGCCGAGGCCCGTTCCAGCCCGGCCATCAACATGAGGAGCGAGGATTTGCCCGACCCCGAAGGCCCGATCAGCGCCAGACTTTCCCCTTCCTCCACCGTCAGGGAAATCCCGCGCAAAATCTCCACCGGCCCGGCATTGCCCTTCAGGCTCAGCCGCACATCCTTCAAGTCCAGAACCGTGTTCATGAAAACTGCCCTTGCATCTTTGCTCACATATGGGCCGATCCGCGCCTTGCGCAACATAACGTTAGCGTTATTGCTGGCGGGCCCCGCCTCTGCCACCACCATCGCCGCCTTGGGCGACAGCCTGACCCAGGGCTATGGCCTGGCCCCCGAAGACGGCTTTGTCCCGCAACTGCAAGCCTGGCTCGCAACCCAAGGCCAGACCGTCACCGTCGAAAACGCCGGCGTCTCCGGCGACACCTCTGCCGGTGGCCTGTCGCGCCTCGACTGGACCCTCGCCCCCGAGGTTCAGGCCCTGATCGTCACCCTCGGCGGCAATGACATGTTGCGCGGGCTGGATCCCGCCCAGACCCGCGCCAATCTGGACGCGATCCTGAAGGCCACCACGGCCAAGCACATCCCCGTCCTTCTGATCGCCATGCAGGCCCCCGGCAACTACGGCCCCGATTACAAGGCACAGTTCGACGCCATCTACCCGGACCTTGCCGCCCAATATCACGTCCTCCTCGCCCCCGGCTTCTTCGCCCCCCTCTTGGCCAAGACCCCCGACCCCGCCGCCATGGCGCAATACCTGCAGGCCGATGGCATGCACCCCAACCCCGATGGCGTCAAAATCATCGTCGCGGGCATCGGCCCCTACGTCCTTGATCTGCTGAAAGAAATCCAATGACCCTGCCCGCCGCCCTCCTGACAGACCTCGCCGCCATCGTGGGCCCCACCCATGTCCTCACCGGCGCCGACACTGCAAAATACCAGACGGAATGGAGCGGCCACTACCACCCCGAACCCGCCGCCGTCGTCCGCCCCGGTAGCACCGCCGAGGTGTCCGAGGTCGTCAGGGCCTGCGCCCGCCACAACACCCCCCTCGTCCCGGTCTCCGGCCTCACCGGCCTGACCGGGGCCGCCATGACCAAAGGCCTCATGCTCTCGGTCGAACGCCTCAACAAAATCCGCGAGATCCGCCCCGAAACCCGCATCGCCGTCGTGGAAGCCGGCGTGATCCTCCAATCCCTCCACGACGCGGCAGAGGCGCGAAACCTCTACTTCCCCCTCTGGTTCGGCGCCCGCGGCTCCGCCATGATAGGCGGCGTCCTGTCCACCAACGCCGGCGGCTCCAACGTCGTCCGCTACGGCTCCACCCGCGCCCTCTGCCTTGGGCTAGAGGTCGTCCTTCCCGATGGCCGCATCCTCAACCTCATGTCCGAACTGCACAAAAACAACTCCGGCTACGACCTGCGCCAGATGTTCATCGGGGCCGAGGGCACCTTGGGCGTCATCACCGCCGCCGTGATGAAACTGGTCCCGCGCCCGAAAGCCTACGCCACCGCCACCCTCGCCGCCCGCTCCCTGCCCGACGCGCTCGACCTCCTCAACACCCTGCAGGAAGCCTCAGGCGGCGCGGTTGAAGCCTTCGAATACATGCCCGCCTCCTACATCCAGCGCCTCTCCGAAGCCCGCCCAGACGTCCGCCTCCCCTTCGACAAACGCTTTGAGACCAACATCCTCGTCGAACTCGCCGCCACCGCCCCCAAAGACTCCACCCCCGACGAGAGCGGCGAAATCCCCATCGTCACCCTCCTTGAAACCACCCTTGCCGCCCTCATCGAGACCGGCGCGGTCCTCGATGCCGAAATCGCCCAGAACACCACCCAACGCCTCGCCATGTGGAAGCGCCGCGAACTGGCCGCCGAGATCACCAACTCCCGCCAGCCCTCCATCGACACCGACATCGCCCTGCCCCTGCACCTGATCCCCGAGTTCTACACCCGCATCACCCCCCGCCTCCTGACCCTAGACCCGCAATCCGACACCCTCACCGTCGCCCACCTCGGCGACGGCAACCTGCACTACACCGTCTTCCCCACCCGCAAAGACCCCGTGCTGCACGAGGCCGTCCTTGAGGCCGTCGAAGACGTGGTCGAGGAACTGGGAGGCAGCTTCAGCGCCGAACACGGCGTCGGGTTGTCGAAGCTAAACACAATGGCCCGCCGCAAAGACCCCGTAGCCCTCGACGTGATGCGAGCGGTCAAAGCCGCCCTGGACCCGCAAAACCTGATGAACCCCGGCAAAGTCATTCCCCCCGCCTAGGGAGCATCAACTTCTGGAGCATCTGTGTCCGCTAACGCCTTCTGATATGCCTTCACAGCGATTGAAAAGGCAAACGCAGCTTCGGCATTTGAGAACATATATTCCTCGGTTATCCCTGACTTGGAGCGAAACGCAATGCGACCATACTGGCAAATTGGAATCTGATAGTTTTCTTTGAAACGCTTGTCCGGTGACCCGTCCTTGTTCGTCTTAGCCCAAGTATTCCCAATCACCTTTGAATCCCTTGGAACACCTTCCGTTTCATGAAATGCCGACACATTCGCTTCGGTTTCCAATTCCCTCAGGTCGATTAGTGCAAAAGCTCCATCCGCTCTCGGTATCAGCGCAACGCCAGGATATATGAGTATATCATCACCATTGACGTTCTCGAAACGCATGGCACGCCCACTGAACTGGATCAAATCGGCGGAACTGAATTCCAGCTTGACCGGATGACGATCAATCACGCGGTTCGCAACTGTCCTTTCCGCAAACTGGTTCGCCGCGCGATGAGAAGTAATGTCCCAGCGTTTCTGACATTGCTTCAGGGCTTCGAACGCTCTAACCATGTCCGCATAAGCTCGCTGCGCAGCTTCCCCAGCTTCGAAGGCGACGGAAATCTTGGTGTTCCCCTCCCATTCGCTTAGGCGCCGAATCTCGGCTACTGTGACGGGAAGCGACACCTCCAATTCGGCAATCCGCTTTCGATAGAACCAGCGAAACAAGCTGCCCTTCCGGCGATTCAACTCCCCTTTCTGTTTCGCCTCCTCTTCGCGTGCCTCTTGAAGATCGGCTCTGACTTGCGCCTGTTGCTCGCGCGCCTTCGCGACCATGTCGCGCATAGGCACCAACGTCGAACTAGTGAGGACCTCCACCGACGCGCTGGAAATTTCATTCATGCCCGCTTGAGGCATGTAGACCTTGGCAGAAGCCGGGATGTTGTCCGATGCAGGTGTTCGGATAGGGTCGGGGGAATAGACGGGCGACTGATTGTCGGGACTGTTTCCCGAACCACCAGACGCACCGGAGCCGCCAAACGGAACGACGAGCGTGGTGTACGAAAGGCCTGTGCCCGGTGCGCCGACCGTTGCGCGGACACCCTGCCGCCCAATATTCACGGTCGCTCCCCGAACGCCAATGCTGGTGCTAATGCCCCGCTTTCCAACATTGATCCGGACGCCGGGAAAAAGTGTAAAAGTTTGCCTGAAACGGAGCGTCATATCGCAACCTCTGCTGTTCTCGCGTCACCATAGATACCATCCTGTGGCGTGAAAATTCTCTTTGCTTGAAAAATAGTCTGGCCCGATCGGTCGGTGCTTGCCGAAAATTTCCCACACCAAGAGTTAACAAAAAGTGAATCAAAACCCACCTTCCCCAATTATATCAAACCCTTACCCCCCATTGCACGCGTGCAATCCCCAAGGTTGCACACCTACTTCCCCTTCCAGACCGGGTCCCGCTTCTCGGCAAAAGCCCGCGCCCCCTCCAGCTGATCCTCGCTCGAATAAAGCCGATCCACCGTCACAAGCTGCCTTTTCGTGACCCTATTCAAAGCATCCTGAAACCGCAAAGCCTCCGCCTCGCGCACGACTTCCTTGATGGCCGCGTAAACCAGGGGCGGCCCGGATTCCAACAGCCGCGCCAGATCCCAAGCCTTGGCCAACAACTCCGCAGGAGAACAAATCTCCTTCACAATCCCCCACCGCAGCGCCTCCTCGGCATCGAACCAGCGGCCCGTCAGCAGCAGATCCATCGCCACATGATACGGGATCCGCTTGGGCAGCTTGATCGAGGCCGCATCCGCCACGGTCCCAGACCGGATCTCCGGCAAAGCAAAGGTCGCGTTGTCCGAGCACAGGATCAAGTCGCAGGACAAAGCCAGTTCCAACCCGCCGCCGCAGCAGATGCCATTCACGGCGGCAATCACCGGCTTGTTCAGATTGGGCAACTCCTGCAGCCCGCCAAACCCGCCGACGCCATAGTCGCCATCAACGGCATCGCCGCCCGCAGCGGCTTTCAAATCCCAACCGGGGCAGAAGAACTTCTCCCCCGCAGCACGCAGGATGCAAACCCGCAGGCTGTCATCATCCCGGAACGCCCGAAACGTCTGCCCCATGATCCGGGACGTGACCAGATCAATCGCATTGGCCTTGGGCCGGTCGAGAGTGACCTCCAGGATCGCGCCCTCACGCCGGGTCTTGACCGGGCCTTCGCTTGTCATGTCCATCTTAAGCTCTCCTGATCAGGGCATCCACGGCGATGGCGCCCGTTTCGCGGACCATCACCGGGTTGATTTCGATTTCCTCCAGAGTGGCGTCGGCGGCCATCAGATCGCCCAGGCGCACCGCCAAGGACGCCAAAGCCGCCATATCCGCCTTCGCCCGGCCCCGATAGCCATCCAGCAAGGGCCAAAGCCGCAAACGCCGCAGCGCTGCCAGAACCTCGACCTCCGAGGCGGGCAGGATCAAGGTGACGGTATCGGCCAGAACCTCTGCCGTGACGCCGCCCATTCCAAGTGTCAGGCTGACCCCATAGATCGGATCGCGCCGCAGTCCGACGAGGATTTCTGCAGCCGAACCCGTGACCATCTCCTCAAGCAGATAGCCGGTCGCGCTCGGCATTTCGGCCTGACCGTCGAGCGAGGTGAGCCCCAGACGCACCGCCCCGGCCTCGGTCTTGTGGGCAAAGCCGAGGCCTTTCAACGCGTAGGGTGGGGTTAACCCCACCCTACCTGCCGCAAGCTCGGCCAAGGTCGGCGCGGTTACAGACTTGGGCACCGCAATCCCGACCGAAGCCAGCAATGCCTTGCCATCCGCTTCGCTCAGCAGCACCGTCTGCCGGGGCGCCAAAGCCCGCAGCGGCCGCCAGCCCGCCACACCAGCGGGCATCTGCACCGCCTTGATCGCCGCCAGGGCCGTCTCCAGCCCCATCAGCACGCAGACGCCCTGCTCGATCAATGTGCCGGCATAGGCTTCATCGAAGTTCTCGGCCATCGAAGCCACGGGCAAAGCCGGTTTGCCCGTGGCGCGCTGCGCCGCGACAATCGCGTCGAAGGCCGGTTGATAGCCCGAAGGGTCGCAGCGATCGCCGCGTGGCATGTCGATGATATAGATGCCTGCGTCATAGCCCGAGAGCATGGTGGTGAAGACATCCGTGGTGCGCGGCCCGTCGCCCCAGATGAAGGTGTGGTAATCCAAGGGATTGGCCACTGTCACGATCGGCCCGAGGATCTCGTTCAGGCGGGCTTTCACGGGCGCTGGCACCGGCGGAAATTCGATCCCGAAGGGGGCCGCCAGATCCGCCACCAACCCGGCCTCGCCGCCCGAGCAGGACAGCGAGCAGATCCGTTGCCCCAGCCCGGTGCCATGGACATGCAGGATCTTCAGCGTCTCGATCAGTTCCGAGGGCGTGTTGACCTCGGCCACCCCGATCTGCCGCAGGAAGGCGCTGGAGGCCGCACCGCCACCGGCCAGCGACGCGGTGTGCGACGCGGCGGCGGTGCGAGACAGTTCCGTCTTGCCGGACTTGATGACAACAATCCCCTTGCCCATCGCCCTTGCCTTCTCAGCCAGGGCAGCAAAGGCTGCGGCGTCGTCGATGCCCTCGACATACATGCCCAAGGCAGTGACACGCGGGTCATCGAGAACCGCCCCCGCCAGTTCGGCCAGGCCCACTACGGCGGCATTGCCCAAACAGGCGACATAGGCCACCGGAAGGCCGCGCTTTTGCATGCCCAGATTGATGACGATGTTGGACGACTGGCTGACCAGCGCCACGCCCGACTTGACCGGAACCCCGCCATGCTGATCGGGCCACAGAAGGGCACCGTCGAGGTAATTGATCACCCCATAGCAATTCGGCCCAAGGATCGGCATGTCGCCTGCAGCGGCCACCAGTTTTGCCTGCAACCCTGGTTCCCCGGCCTCGGTCCAGCCAGAGGCAAAACAAATCGCCCCCCCGGCCCCCATCGCCGCAAGTTCCGCCACGATGTCGATGGTGGCAAAGCGGTTCACGCCTATGAAGGTCGCATCCGGCACACCCGGCAGATCGGAGAGCGACGCATAGGCCTTGAGGCCACCGATCTCTGCCTTGCTGGGATGCACCGGCCAAACCTCACCGGCGAAGCCCATCTTGCGACATTGTTCGATGACATTCAGCGCCCAGCCCGCCCCCAGAACGGCAATGGACTTCGGGCGCATCAGGCGGTCGAGGCGCGTCATGCCCGACCTCCGCGCCTGTTGCTGGCGCCGGGGGCCAGCCCCCGGACCCCCGGGATATTTATGAACAAATGAAGTCGTACAAGAAGACGCCCTGCCCCGATCCAACGAGGCAGGGAATCTTCACCTGTTACCGTCATCGGCGTCCCCGCCTGTTCGGTATACCCAACATTGCACAGAGAGGTTAACATCCCGTTACTTTCATTTGTTCATAAATATCCCACGGGGGTCCGGGGGTGTGAAACCCCCGGCTTGCGACGGTTCAAGCACCCAGCGGGCGCAGAAGTTCGCGGCTGATGATATGGCGCTGGATTTCCGAGGTGCCTTCCCAAATGCGTTCGACGCGGGCGTCGCGCCAGATCCGTTCAAGGGGCAGTTCCTCCATCAGACCCATGCCGCCGTGGATCTGGATCGCTTCATCGGCGATCATCGCCAACACCTCGGTGGCCTTCAGCTTGGCCATGGACATGTCAGCTTCCGTGACAGTGCCCTTGTCATATTTCCACGCGGCCTCACGGGTCAGAAGTTCGGCAGCCTTCAACTCCATCGCCATGTCGGCGAGTTTGAAGCTGATGCCTTGGAATTTGCCGATCTGCTGACCGAATTGTTTGCGCTCTGCCGCGTAGGACAGCGCGTGGCCCATGGCCCGTTCGGCCCGGCCGAGGCAGGTGCTGGCCACCTGCAGGCGGGTGGCACCGAGCCAGGAGTTTGCCACCTCGAAGCCCTTGTGGACCTCTCCGAGGATTTGCCGCTTGTTCAGACGACAGTCGTCAAATTCCAGCACGGCATTGGTGTAGCCCCGGTGCGAGACATTGCGGTAGCCGTCGCGGACGGTGAACCCAGGCGTGCCCTTGTCGACGAAGAAGGCGGTGATTTTCTTCTTGGGGCCGCGCGGGGTGGCTTCCTCGCCTGTCGCCACGAAGACTATGGCAAATCCGGCAAGATCGGCGTGGGAGATGAAATGCTTGGTGCCGTTCAGGATCCAGTCATCGCCATCCTGCCGCGCATTGGCTTTCATGCCGCGCAGGTCAGACCCGGCGGCCGGTTCCGTCATCGCCAGACAATCCCAGGTCTCGCCCCTGATGCAAGGCATCAGGTATTGTTCGCGCTGTTCGGCATTGCCGGCCAGCAGGATGTTGGAGGGCCGCGCCACGCAGGTCCAGTGCAGGGCATAGTTGGCCCGCCCCAGTTCCTTTTCGTAAAGCAGCCAAGACAGGGTATCGAGGCCGGCGCCGCCGACCTCTTCCGGCATGTTGGCGGCATACAACCCCGCCGCGATGGCCTTCTTCTGGATCTCTCGGATCAGATCCAGGTCAAGATGGCCAGTCCGCTCCACCTGCGCTTCGTGCGGATAAAGCTCGTTCTCCACGAAGGCGCGGGTGGCGTCGACGATCATCTGCTGTTCTTCATTCAGGCCGAAATCCATGGCGTCCTCACGGGTCTACGTTATAGGTCATGCCGTCCACCGCCAGCGCCTGGCCCGAGACCATGCGCGCCGCGTCGGAGGCGAGGAAGAGGGCCATTTCGGCAACATCTTCCGGGTCCGTCAGCCGTTTCATGGCGGTGCCAGAGGCATAGCCTTGCCGCACCGCGTCCGGCGTCATGCCCTTGGCTTCTGCTTCCGCCTCGATCACCCGGTCAATGCGCGGCCCATTCACGGACCCCGGACAGATCGCATTGGCGCGGATGCCGAAGGGGCCAAGCTCCATCGCCACCGTCTTCATCAAGCCGATGACACCCCACTTCGCCGCCGCATAAGGGGCGCGGTACGGCGTGCCATAAAGGCCGGAGGTCGATGATGTGAAGATCATCACCCCCGTCTTGGCCGGTTTCATCAATCGCGCGCCGTATTTCGCTGCCAGCATCGCGCCATCCAGATTGACGCCAAGGCATTGGTGCCAGGCCTTCAGCGGCATATCTTCGATCGCCGCCGTCGGGCCCTTGATTCCGGCATTGGCGCAGAGAACATCCAAGCCGCCCCAGGCGTCAGCGATGTCGGCAAACAGGGCCTCCATGCCCGCCTCGTCCGAGGCATCGACATGGCTGCCACGAATGCCCGGCGGCAAGGCGGCGATCATGGCTGTGTCGACGTCGGTTACCCAGACGCGGTAGCCTGCGCCTTGGAAGGCTTTCGCCATCACCAGACCAATGCCATTCGCGCCCGCCGTAATGAGGACGGTTTTCATTTCTTCTGCCCGACAGCGCGGCCTGCGCCTTCGGGCATCGGCAGTCCGGCATGGGCGTCGGCGATGGACTTCAGCTTGGCGTACACCTCTGGCGAGGCGGGCGAAGTCTTGCCCGTGCCCATGTCCACATGCAGGCACAGCTGCTCCACCGTGGCCACGCACTCCTCGCCTTTCATGATCCGCACGAAGGAGCGGAAGCGCTTTTCATCAGCTGAGATGATCTGCAACGTGCCCGTCAGCCGGTCGCCCAGCTTCGCCTCGCCCAGATGGCGGATGTGGGTTTCGGCGGAGAAGAAGGAATGCCCCGCCGCCACATAATCCATCCCCGCCCCGATCAGCCGCAGGAAGGCGTCGACGGTTTCGGAGTTGGCGAAGTAGTAGCGGCTTTCGGTCATGTGGCCGTTGTAGTCGATCCAGCCGGGCAAGACCTGCATTTGGGCCATCGCCAAGGGTTCGGCCTTGGGTGTCACGTCGGTGGTGTGGAAGGCCACGGCGCGGGCCTCGTCATGGGCGCGCAGGACTTTGCCGGCGCCCCAGTTGCGTTCCTTCAGGGCGCGCAGGAAGCCGATCAGGTTCTGATCGCGGATGCGCTCCAGTTCACGGATACCGTATGCGCCGGATTGGGCGTCAGATTGGGTGGCCACAAGGTCCACGAGGGCGTCGTTGAACTCTGGCACGTCCATCAGCTTGGTCCAGGGCCATTTCAGCGCCGGGCCGAACTGGGCCATGAAGTGGCGCATCCCGGCCTCGCCCCCCGCCACGCGGTAGGTCTCGAACAGGCCCATCTGGCCCCAGCGCAGGCCAAAGCCCATGCGGATGGCGTCGTCAATTTCGCTGGTGGTGGCGACGCCGTCGACCAGCATCCACAGCGCTTCCCGCCAGACCGCCTCAAGGAAGCGGTTGCCGATGAAGGCGTCGATTTCCTTTTTCAGGACCAAGGGGAACATCCCGATGTCCTTCATGATCTGGACGGTCTTGGCCACCACCTCGGGCGGGTTC
Source organism: Stagnihabitans sp. (assembly GCF_964946895.1). Taxonomy (NCBI): domain Bacteria; kingdom Pseudomonadati; phylum Pseudomonadota; class Alphaproteobacteria; order Rhodobacterales; family Paracoccaceae; genus Stagnihabitans; species Stagnihabitans sp. Next base: position 17,538 of record NZ_CBBQHX010000022.1, read on the forward strand.
TTCGGGCTGCCGGAGACTTCCGAGAGCGGCAGCAGGTAAACCGGGTTGAACGGGTGTGCGACGATGATGTTGTGCGGCGCGGGCGAGCCTTCCTGCAGGTCGGACGCCTTGAAGCCAGAGGTCGAGGAGCCGATCAGCACGCCCGGATTGGCCTGCTGCAACTGGGCATAGACCTTCTTCTTCAGCTCGATCCGCTCCGACACCGACTCCTGCACGTATTCCGAGCCCTCCACGGCCTCGCCAATCGTGTCATGGAAGGTCAAACGCCCCTCGGGCGGCATCGGCACATCCGACAGCGCGGGCAGCGCCAGCCGAGCGTTCGCCAGCACGGCGTTGATCTTGCGCTCTGCCTGCGGATCGGGGTCAAAGACCTGCACGTTCCAGCCATTAAGCAGGAACCGCGCCGCCCAGCCCCCGCCGATAACGCCGCCGCCGATGATGGTTGCTGTTCTGGTCATTTGAAGGCTCCGAAGAGGAAGTAGTAATAGATGACGTTGAGCGACAGGTAGCCCCCGATGGAGGTGGCTACGCCAGCCCTGCCCGGCGTCAGCCGGCCGCGCAGCAGCGCACCGGAGACTGTGCCGATCACCAGGACGACGCCGAGAAACGGCAGGAACGCCAACGCCTTGATCTTTAGCTCGTCCGGCCCAGCCAAAATCGCTCCGATGTTCATGCCACCGTCCGAAGCGATCAACGCGACTGTTGCGACAAAACCCAGTGCGAGCAGGCCGAGGGCAGCGGCGAAAAGCTTCCATCCGCCGGATTCCGCTTGAAGAAAAGCGGCGGCCCCCATGATGCCGGAGAGAAAGATGTCCCAGAAGATCATGACCGAGCCACCGGCCCCCGCTTCTCCAGCTTCAGCTTGGCCCGCACCTCGGCAGGCGTGATCACCCGCGCGCCGAGGTTGGAGATGATGGTCACCGCCCGCTCCACCAGTTGCGCGTTGGTGGCGAGCACGCCCTTGTCGAGCCAGAGGTTGTCCTCCAGCCCCACGCGGACGTTGCCGCCGGCCAGAACCGAGGCCGCGACATAGGGCATCTGGTTGCGGCCGATGGCAAAGGCGCTCCAGAACCAGTCGCTTGGCACGTTGTTGACCATGGCGAGGAAGGTGTTGAGGTCATCCGGCGCGCCCCACGGAACGCCCATGCAGAGCTGCACAAGGGTCGGGGCGGGGATCACGCCCTCTTTCGCCAGTTCTTTCGCGAGCCAGAGGTGGCCGGTGTCAAAGGCCTCGATCTCGATGCGGACACCCGCCGCCGTCATCCGCCGCGCCATGTCGCGCAGAAGGCCGGGGGTGTTGACCATGACGTAATCGGCCTCGTTGAAGTTCATCGTGCCGCAGTCCAGCGTGCAAATCTCGGGCCGGCATTCGACGACATGGGCGACGCGTTCGGTGGCCCCCGCCATGTCGGACTTGGCCCCCATGCGGTTCATCGCTTCAGAGCCTTCGAAGTAGATGTCGCCGCCCATGCCCGCGGTCAAGTTCAGGACAACATCGGTGCCGCTGTCGCGAATCCGCTCGGTCACTTCGCGGTAGAGCTTGCCATCACGGCTGGGTTTGCCGGTTTCCGGGTCGCGGACGTGGCAATGGACAATCGCGGCCCCGGCCTTGGCGGCGTCGATGGCGGATTTGGCGATCTGCTCGGGCGAGCGGGGGACATGGGGGGAGCGGTCCTGCGTGCCGCCCGATCCGGTGACGGCGCAGGTGATGAAGACTTCGCGGTTCATGGCGAGGGGCATGGGATTCTCCGATTTGGCTGGGGGCACCATAGCGGGGTTGGCAAGCGGCGCTTGACGATTTACGAAGCAGATATGTCAAAAAGCGCATCAATCTTCGCCGCATCGCGGCAACCGCTGACGCTGGCGCTGCTGGTGCTGCCGCAGTCGTCGATCCTTGAGGTGGCGTCCACGCTGGACCCGATGCGGTCGGCCAACCGGCATCTGGGGCATGAGGCCTACCGCTGGAGGGTGGTGTCGCCCGATGGCGGGGCAGTGCCTTTGACCTGCGGGATCGAGTTGCCGTCGTCCGGGCCGCTGGCTGCGGCGGAGGGGGCGGATGCGCTGGTGGTGATTGCGGGGTTCCGCCAGTCGGAGGTGGCTACAGCGCCCCTGATCCGCGATCTGGGCCGCATGGCGGGGCGGTTTGCAGCGGTGGGCGGCATTGACGCGGCGGCCTGGGTGCTGGCGCGGGCGGGGTTGCTGGCGGGGCACCGGGCGACGGTGCATTGGGAGGATCTGGAAGATCTGGCGGCCGCGCATCCGGAGGTGGAGGTGGTGCCGGATCGCTGGGTCATCGACCGTAACCGTTTCACCGCCGGAGGAGCCTCGCCTGCGGCGGATTTGATGCTGCATCTGATCGGCTCTCGTCACGGGCCGGCGCTGGCGCGACAGGTGGCGGCCTCGTTCCTGACCACGCCAAGGCCGGGGTCGGAGCCGCAGGTGGCGCCGGTCATGGCGGATCTGCGGCTGGACCCGAGGGTGGCGCAGGCGGTGGCCCGGATGGAGGCGCGGATTGACGCGCCAGAGACGGCAGCCGAGACGGCGCAGGCGATCGGGCTGTCGGTTCGGCGGTTGGAGACTTTGTTCCGCGCCGGATTACAGACGACTCCCGCCGCCTTTGCGCTGTCGCTGCGATTGCAGGCCGCGCGGCGGATGATGACCGACACGCGTCATCCCTTGGCGGAGGTGGCCCTGCGGACGGGGTTTTCCAGCCCTTCGGCCTTGTCGCGGGCGTTTCGGGCGCAATTCGGGATCGCACCAAGCCGGTTGCGCTGAGGATAGGGCCGGTCGCCTTTGGCTGGGGCGGGGAGGCCAGCCTCCCCGTGCCCCTCCGGAGTATTTCCAAAGGAGCAAATGCGTTAAGGTCAGAGACCCTCGACGAGGGTGATATGGGCCACACAGGCGCCGGCGCGGGCCTGACGCGCGGCGGTGTATTCAGGCGAGGCATAGCAGGCGCGGGCGGCGTCCAGGCTGGGGAATTCGATGATCACGTGGCGGTCAAGGGCGGGGCCTTCGAGGCTGTCGTGTTCGCCGCCACGGGCGAGGAATTTGGCACCATGGGCGGCGAATGCCTGCGGCGCGAGGGCCTGATAGCCCTTGTAGCGCTCGGGGTCGGTGACTGTGACTTGGGCGATCCAGTATGCGGGCATCAAGGGGTCTCGGCTTTCAGGAGGCGCTCTGCGATGGCAGAGGCCTCGGTCAGGTGGTCGCGGACGGCCTGGGCTGCGGCCGGCGCGTCATTGGCAAGGATGGCGTCGTGAATGCGGGTCATGCGGGCAAGGCCGGAGACGTTGCGTTCCTGGGTGGCAAGCGTCAGAGCGCGCAGGCGACTGATGCGGCCATTGAGGCGCTGGACGATCTCCCAGGCGATTTCGTGGCCGGCGGACAGGAAGATCACCTCGTAAAAGGCGGTGGTGGCTTGCGCGAGCGTCAGGCTTTGGCCAGACGCGAAAGCCTCGGCGATGCCGTGCAGGGCTTGGGTCAGCCTGGCTTTGGTCGCGGCATCGGCCGCTTCGGCGCAGGCCGCAGCCGCCCCCTGTTCCAAAAGGAGGCGAATGTCGTAGATTTGCCGGGCCCGGTGCCAGTCCAGCGTGGCGACCATCGGCCCGCGATTGGGCATCGTTTCCACCAACCCCTCAGCCTCGAGGATGCGGATTACCTCGCGCACGACCGAGCGGCTGACGCCCAACTGGTCGCAAAGCGTGCGTTCCACCAAGCGCTCTCCGCTGGCAAACCGTCCCGACAGGATGGCGGCGCGCATCCGGCCCAGTACGATCTCGCGCAGGGTTTGCGGCATCTGCTCAATTTTCAGGTCGTCATGTGCGGTCATCATGGCCAAAGCCTAACCTTTTGTCGCAGGCCATGCAAGAATTCTTGACATGTTGTCCGATGGTATACCAAGATAAGCCAACCGAGACCTGAGTCTGAGGACACCATGCCAGCCCTGATCCGCAAAACCCTGACCTATGTTGAAACCACGCTGATCGAGGGTGGCAAAGCGGCGCCCCGGCCCTTGGTGCTGATCGCGGCGGCGGCGGTGATCAAGAATCCCTGGGCCGGGCGCGGCTTTGTCGAGGACTTGGGGCCAGAGATCAAGGATGTCGCCCCCGAACTGGGCAAGCTGCTGACCGCCATGATCCTGGAGCGGACGGGTGGGGGCGAGGCGGTTGAAGGTTATGGAAAATCCGCCGTCGTGGGTCTGGACGGCGAGGTCGAGCATGCCTCGGCCCTGATCCACACGCTGCGCTTTGGCAACCATTACCGGACGGCAGTGGGGGCCAAATCCTACCTGTCTTTCTGCAACACGCGCGGCGGGGCGAATGCTCCGATCATGATCCCCCTGATGCACAAGGGCGATGAGGGGGCGCGGTCGCATTATCTGACGATCCACTTCTCTATCCCGGACGCCCCGGCGGCAGATGAGATTGTCGTGGCTTTGGGGGCATCGATCGGCGGGCGGCCGCATCACCGGATCGGCAACCGCTACAAGGATCTGGAGGAGCTGGGCCATGAAGCCTCGAACCCTGCAGGGGTCTGACGGCAGCTTGCGGTGGATCGAGGCGGGTGCAGGCGAGCCGCTGCTGCTGATCCATGGCGTTGGGATGCGGGCAGAGGCCTGGGGGCCGCAGATGGGCCTGCCCGGCCGGGTGATTGCCGTCGATATGCCGGGGCATGGCGGGACTTCGGCTTTGCCCGAGGGGGCCTTGCTGACCGATTATGTCGACTGGGCGGCGCGGGCGATGGCGCGGCTGGGGCTGACCTCGGCCAATGTGGCGGGGCATTCGATGGGGGCGCTGATCGCCTTGGGTCTGGCTGTCCGGCATCCAGCCAACGTGCGGCGGCTGGCCTTGCTGAACGGCGTCCATCGGCGCGATGCCGGCGCGCGAGCCGCCGTCGTGGCGCGGGCCGAGGCGATTGCAGCAGGGGCTTTTGATCTTGAGACGCCGCTCAACCGCTGGTTCCGTCCCGAGGAAGCTTCGGTGCGGGCCCTCGTGGCGGGCTGGTTGTCGAGTGTCACCGGGGCGGGCTATGCGTCGGCCTACCGGGCGTTCTCGCTGGGCGATGACACTTTTGCCGATGATATGGGCCGGATCGACTGCCCTGCCCTGTTCCTGACCGGCGCCGATGACCCGAACTCCACCGCCGAGATGGCCCGCGCGATGGCCGCCGCCGCCCCCTTGGGCCAAGCCATTGTGATCGAGAACCACCGCCACATGGTCAACCTGACCGCCCCCGACCTTGTCAATGCGGCGCTAACCGCGTGGCTTGGCCAGCCCCGCGCCCAACTGGAGAAACGCGCATGACTGACGCCGATGACCGCCGCCGCCTGCGCGATGCCTTTGGCACCTTCATGACCGGGGTGACGGTGGTCACCACCATCGGCCATTCTGGCGAAACGCAAGGCAAGCCCTTGGGCTTCACCGCCAATTCCTTTTCCTCCGTTTCGCTAGAGCCGCCGCTGCTGATGGTGTCCATCGCACGCAGTTCCAGCAATTATGCGACCTTTTCCACGGCCAAGGGCTTTGCGATCAACATTCTGGCCGAAGATCAGCGCGAGATTTCCAACACCTTCGCAAGGCCAGTGGCCGACCGCTTTGCAACGATCAAATGGCAGCCCGGCCCGCATGGCGCGCCAGTCGTCGATGGGGTCTCGGCGTGGTTCGACTGCTCGGTCCACCAGATCGTCGAAGCGGGCGACCATGCGCTACTGATTGGCCGGGTCGAAGCCTATGGCTTCAACACCTCACCCGGCCTTGGCTACTACCGGGGCAGCTATTTCACCGCCAACTCGGCGGCCGTCGCCCCGGGCCCCGAGGTCGTGGTCACCGCCGTGATCGAACGTGACGGCGCGGTGCTGCTGACCGATGACGGCATGGGCGGCCTGACGCTGCCCACCACCAAAGTCGGCCGCGAGGGCGCCACGGCCGCCTTGGCCAAGCTTCTCGACCGACTTGGCCTGCAAGCCTCACCGGGGTTTATCTATGCGGTGTTCGAAGATACCGCCCAGGGCCACCAGCACATCGCCTTCCGCTGCGCCTGCACCGGCGGCATGCCCACCAAGGGCGCGTTTGTCGAGCTTGCCCCCGCCAACCTGCCCGATGTCACCGATCCGGCGATGTCCGTCATGCTGAACCGTCTGGCCGAAGAATCCCGGCAGGGCAACTACGGCATCTATTTCGGCAACCAGACCTCTGGCCGGGTGGCCAAAGTGACAGGAGACACCCAATGAGATTCTCGCTTTTCATCCATATGGAACGCGTCAAGGCCGATGAGCCGCAAGAGCGGCTGTATCAGGAAATGCTGGAACTCTGCCGCATCGCCGATGAGGGCGGGTTTCATGCGATCTGGACGGGCGAACACCATGGGATGAATTTCACCATCGCGCCGAACCCGCTGTTGAACCTCGTCGACATCGCTCGCCGCACCAAGAACGTCCGTCTTGGCACCGGCACCGTGATTGCCCCCTTCTGGCACCCGATCCGTCTGGCCGGCGAGGCCGCGATGGCCGACATCATCATGGATGGCCGCCTTGACCTTGGCATTGCACGCGGTGCCTACGGCTTTGAATATGAACGCCTCTCGCCGGGTCTGGATGCCTGGACCGCCGGCCAGAAAATGCGAGAACTTATCCCGGCGATCAAGGGCCTCTGGGCAGGTGACTATGAACACAACGGCCAGTATTGGCAGTTCCCCAAAACCACCTCGGCCCCCCTGCCCCTGCAAAAGCCGTTCCCGCCAATCTGGGTTGCCGCCCGTGACATCAACAGCCACGAATTCGCCGTGGCCAATGGCTGCAACGTGCAGGTCACGCCGATGCATCTGGGCGACAGCGAGGTGCAATCGCTGATGGACAAGTTCAACGCCGCCTGCGCCAAGCATTCCGACCGGCCGCGCCCGAAGATCATGGTGCTGCGCCACACCTATGTCGCGGATTCCGAGGCTGACGCCCATCAGGGTGCCATCGAGTTGAACGAGTTCTTCAACTACTTCGCCGCCTGGTTCAAGAACGAGAAGCCGATCTCGATGGGCCTGCTGGAAACGATCTCGCCTGAGGAAATCGCCGCCAACCCGAATTACACGCCCGAAATCATGCGCAAGAACCACATCGTGGGCGAAGCGCCCGAGGTGATCAGCCGCATCAAGGGCTATGAGGCGATGGGCTACGACGAATTCTCGATCTGGATCGACAGCGGCATGAGTTTCGCGCGAAAGAAAGCCTCGCTGGAACGCTTCATCGCCGACGTCTTGCCCGCATTCGCCTAAGGAACCCAAATGGACCGCTTCCAGCTTTACATCGACGGCGCTTTTGAAGATGGCGCGGCCCAGTTCGAAAGCCTTGACCCCGCCACGGGCAACCCTTGGGCCCTGATGCCCGAGGCGCGCGAGGATGAGGTGAACCGCGCCGTCGAGGCCGCCCACCGCGCCTTCCGCTCCGGCCCCTGGCCCAGGCTGACCGCGACAGCCCGTGGCAAGCTGTTGATGAAGCTCGCTGATCTGGTGCTGGCCGCAGCCCCCCGTCTGGCGGCGCTGGAAACCCGCGACACCGGCAAGATCATCCGCGAAACCTCGGCCCAGATCGCCTATGTCGCGGATTACTACCGCTATTACGCAGGGTTGGCCGACAAGATCGAAGGCGCCCATCTGCCGATCGACAAGCCGGATATGGAGGTCTGGACCCGCCGAGAGCCGGTTGGTGTCGTCGCCGCCATCGTGCCGTGGAACAGCCAGCTTTTCCTGACGGCAGTGAAACTGGGGCCAGCGCTGGCGGCGGGCTGCACCGTGGTCCTGAAAGCCTCCGAAGACGGCCCGGCACCGCTGCTGGAATTTGCCCGGCTGATCCACGAAGCCGGGTTTCCGAAAGGCGTGGTCAACGTCATCACCGGCTTTGGCCCGAAATGCGGCCATATCCTGACCTGCCACCCGAAAGTCTCCCACATCGCCTTCACCGGCGGTCCCGGCACCGCCCGCGCCGTGGTGCGCAATTCGGCGGAAAACCTCGCTTCCACCTCGCTGGAACTCGGCGGCAAATCCCCCTTCATTGTCTTCGCCGACGCTGATTTGGAAAGTGCCGCCAACGCCCAGGTCTCGGGGATCTTCGCCGCCACCGGGCAAAGTTGTGTCGCAGGCTCCCGCCTTCTGATCCAGCGCAGCGTTAGGGACGCCTTCCTCGGCAAGCTGAAGGCGAAAGCCGAGGCCATCAAGATCGCAGCGCCCGACCTGATGACCACCGAAGTCGGCCCCCTCTGCACCCAGCGCCAACGCAGCCATATCGAGACCACCATCGCCGCCTCCCTCGCCGCTGGCGCCGCCCTGATCACCGGGGGCCAAACCCCAACTGGCCCCGGATTCTACTTCCCGCCCACCATCATCGACTGCAGCGATGCGCCTGAAGCCCCTGCCCTGTCACAGGAATTCTTCGGCCCCGTCCTGACCGTCGTAACCTTCGACACCGAGGATGAAGCCATCGACCTCGCCAACGACACCCGATACGGCCTCGCCTCCGGTGTCTTCACCGCCTCGCTCACCCGCGCCCACCGCATGATCCGGGCCATCCGCGCCGGGGTGGTCTGGGTCAACACCTATCGCGCCGTCTCGCCCATCGCGCCCTTCGGCGGCTCCGGCCTTTCGGGCCACGGCCGCGAGGGTGGACTGGCTGCCGCGCTCGACTACACCACCACCAAAACCGTCTGGCTCAGAACCTCCGACGATCCGATCCCCGACCCTTTCGTCATGCGCTGATCCCCCTTGCCATTGCTCCTTCGGAAATACTCCGGTGGGGCACGGGGAGGCAGGCCTCCCCGCCGTGGCTCAGGGCGACCGGGTCAGATAGTCGTGCAAGGCCTTCGCGCCACGGCGCGCCAAGGTGACCGCCTGCGCTGCAGATACCAACTTGAAGCGCACGGCATCCTTCGGCCGCAATTGCACAAATCCGTCCAGATCGTCCGACACCACCGTGGCGATCTTGGGATAGCCCCCCGTCGTGCCATGATCCGCCAACATCACCGTGGCCACGCCATCGCCCGCCACCTGAATCGAGCCGCGCAGGATCGGTTCTGACGGGATCTGCAAGGCACCGTCCGGGGTCAGCAAGGGGCCACGCAGCCGCCAACCCATCCGGTCATAGGCATCGGTCAGATGAAAGGGCATGGTGCCCAGATCCTGCAGGCACTCGGCGGAAAAGAAGCGGTCTTGCGGGCCGGAGACCGCATGCAGGACAGGTCGGGGTCGCGCCCATATCGGGCAAGGCACCGCGCCGTGCCGCAGGGGCGTCACGCGGGGATCGCGCACCTCGATGATCTGCCCCGATCCAAGCCTGCCGCCGCCAAGGCCCGAAGGGCCATGGGTTGCGGCACTGCCCAGCCAAAGCGGGGCCTGCACTGCCCCGGCAAACGCCAGATAGGTCCAGCTGCCCCAGGGACCCGGACGGATCACCAGCCGCTCACCCGCGCGCAGGGTCTGAACCTGCCAGGACCCGATCCGCTCCGCCCCCTTCTGCACAATGAACCCGCCGCCGACGACTGCAAAAGTCACGGCACCGTCCAAACACTCCAGCGTCAGCCCGCCCAACGAGACCTCGATCGCCACAGCCTCTGGTGCATTGCCCAGCACGGCTTGGGCGATGGCGAAAGCCTTGCGGTCCATCGGACCCGAAGCCGGCACGCCAAAGCGCATCATCCCGCTCCGCCCCCGGTCCTGAAAGGTGACATGGGGCCCGGCGAAGGCCACGCGCAGGCGGGTCACGTCATGGCCTCAAGCTCTGCGGCCGAGATCCGGCGGAAACGGACATGGTCACCCACGTCAAACAGGAACGGCCGGGCCACTTGTCCCGTCAGCACGCGGGTCGGCGTGCGGCCGATGATCCACCAGCCGGTGGGCATGGTCAACGTCGTGATCAGACATTGCGCGCCGGCGATGATGACACTGCCTGCCGGCACGCCGCGCACCGGAGCGGTCTTGCGGTCCAGACGCAGCGGCGCAGGCAGGCCGCCCATATAGGCATATCCCGGCGCAAACCCGTACAGGAACACCCGGTAATCGCCCGCCAGATGGGCGGCGATCACCGCCTCGGTCGACAGCCCCGTTCGGCGCGCGACCTCGGCAAGGTCCGGCGCGGCCTCGTAGCAGACCAGTACCTCGCGCGTGGCGGGGGGAATTGCGGCGTGGGTCTGTCCGGCAAGGCTGCGCAAATGCGCCGCGACCTGACCGTGGTCGGTTACCACCGGATCAAAATCGACCAGCAGGTTGACAAAGGCCGGGATCGCCTCGCGAAAGCCGGGAAATGGCTGTGCGGCAAGGGCTTGGTCCAGCGCCAGAACCTGCGCATGGGCATCCTCGGTGATCGCTGTGCCAAACTCCACCAGCATGGCATGGTCGGCCACCGGACGATACAGCGCCACGGCTCAGGCCAGAAACGGCGCGAGCGTGATGCCCGCAGCCGTCAGCCGCGCACGGATCTCGCGTGCCATGCCCACCGCGTGTGGACTGTCGCCATGGATGCAGATCGACTGGGCATCAAGCTGGATCGGATCGCCATCGACCACAGGCATCAGGCCGGTGTCCAGAAAGGCCAGCAACCGGTCGGCCGCTGCCTTGGCATCGGGGATCATGGCATCGGCACGGCTGCGCGGCACCAGACGCCCGGTTGACAGATAGCCCCGGTCGGCAAAAATTTCCGAATAGACCGGCTGCCCCGCCGCACGGGCCGCGTGCTCCAGTTCGGTCCCCGAAATCGCCAGCAGCGCCAGATCGGGCGACAGCGCGCGGACCGCCGCCACAATGGCATCCGCCGCCGCGCGGGTATCGGCGGCATAGTTGGCCAATGCGCCATGCGCCTTGACATAGGCCACGCGGGCCCCGGCCAAAGCCGCAACACCCATCAGGCTCCCGATCTGCGCCGCCGTCATCCGTGTGATCTCAGCCGGGGTCATCGGGATGATGCGGCGGCCAAAGCCCTCGCGATCATTGTAGCCGGGGTGGGCGCCGATGGTCACGCCCTTGTCTGCAGCAAGCCGCAGGGTGGCGAACATGGTTTCGGGGTCGGAAGCATGCCCCCCGCAAGCGATATTGGCCGAGGTGACCAGCCCCAGCATGGCTGCGTCGTCCCCCATCGACCAGGGACCAAATCCCTCGCCCAGATCAGAATTGAGGTCGATGATGCGCATGGGTCCCTCCGGTCGGGTCATGCAACATTGTCACGCGCCGGGATGCAAGGCCCACGATTTTCCTGCGAAATATCTTTCGGCGGATTTTCGACAAAACGTCGATTCTCCGGAGTTTCGCGGAAAATCCGGAACCTCAGCGCTCTTTCTCGCGCAGCCAGTCGCCGATGATCTGGCGGTGCCGTGCCCCGTCATAGCTGGCGAAATGCCCGCCATGCACCACCCGCACCGGCAGATCGTAAAGCCGAACCATCGAAGCGTGGTAGTCTGTGGCGTTGGAATGGTAGGTTTCTTCGATCAGAGGCCCGTCGTAGACGATGTCGCCGGAAAACAGCACACCGGTCGCGGCCTCCCACAGGGCGATGCCGCCCGGCGAATGGCCGGGCGTGTGGATCACCTCGAAATGCCGGTCGCCAAGGTCGATGACGTCGCGGTCATGCAGGATGCGCGTCGCAGGGGCGGATTTCACCAAATAAGCCGTTGAAAGATAAGGCTGCGGCGGCAGGGAGGTGAATATGTCATCCGTCACATAGGGATCGGCCAGCGTGTTGGCCCGCGTCGGATTGGCCAGTAAGTCCGCCTCGGCGGCGTGGCAAAGTCGGCAGGGGAATTCGTGGTGGCAGCCGATATGGTCGAAGTGGGTATGGCTGGCCACGGCCTGCAAGGGTCGCTCGGTCACGATCGGCACCGAGTCACGCAAACTCACCACACCCATGCCGCTGTCGACCAGCATGTCGCCGTCCCGGCCGCGGATGTGCCAGACGTTGCAGCGGTAGAATTCGTGGATATGCGGCTCGTCGATCCAGGTCACGCCATCCGACAGGGTCCGGATGCGCCACCAATCTTGCGGGGACGACCGGTCCATCACGCCTCCAGCATAACGTGATCGGTGGCGAAAAGTGTCAGCACCTCGCCCGGCGCCGTGGCGGCGGTTTGCGGCAGATGCACGGTCAGGGTCATCTCTGGCGCGGCCAAGGGTGCGACATGGGCGCGAACATAGGTGCCAAAGAACCCCGCATCCAGAACCTTGCAGGGCCCCAGGGGCATCGAACCTGTCATCCCGATCGACTCCGGCCGGATCAGCAGGGTGCCAGTTCCTTGCACCAGCACGCCAAGCGGGGTTTGCCCGTTGGTCACCGGGATCTGATTGATTTCCCCCATGAACGCGGCCGAGAACAGGCTTTTCGGGCGCAGATAAACCTCACGCGGCGGGCCGATGTCGGCAATCTTGCCGGCACTCATCACCACGATCCGGTCGGCGATGGCCATCGCTTCCTCCTGATCATGGGTCACGTGGACGAAGGTCGTACCGACCCGGCGCTGGATCGCCTTCAGCTCGTCCTGCATGGCGCGGCGCAGCTTGAGGTCCAGCGCACCAAGCGGTTCGTCCAGCAGCAGAACATCCGGGCTGACCGCCAAAGCCCGCGCCAGGGCCACGCGCTGGCGCTGGCCTCCGGAAAGCTCATGCGGGCGGCGGTCAGCCTTGCCGGGAAGCCCGACCAGCGCCAGCATCTCCTCGGCCTTGGTCCGCCGCTCGGACTTTGCCATCCCCCGCATCCGCAAACCAAAGCCCACATTGTCGGCCAGCGTCATGTGCGGAAACAGCGCGTAATCCTGAAACACCGTTGTCGTCGGGCGGCTGGAGGGGCCGACCCCCGCCATGTCCTTGCCACCGATCAGCACCTTGCCTGACACCGGCTCGGTGAAGCCGCCGATCAGGTTCAACAGTGTGGTCTTGCCGCAACCCGACGGCCCCAGCAGCACGACGAACTCTCCGGCCGCGATTTCAAGGCTGACATGGTCCAGCGCCAGCGCCGCGCCATAGGTTTGCGTCACCGACTGGATTGAGACATTGGCGGTCATTTCGGCCTCCGGAACAGAAAGATCTCCATCAGGAACACGCCCGAAATCGAGACAAGGAAGACCAGCGACCCCACCGCATTGGTGGCGGGCGACAGGCCAGAGCGCAGCATGGACCAGATTTCCACCGGCAAAGTGACGTCAAAGCGGGTCAGCAGGAAGGCGATGATGAACTCGTCCCACGAAAAGGTGACGGACAGGAAGAAAGCCGCCGCCAACGCCGGGGCCAGCATCGGGGCAGAGATGTGCCACAGCACCTGCGCCTCGTTCGCCCCAAGATCACGCGCCGCCCGTTCGGCATTCTTCTGATGGTCCCCCATCGCGGCATAAGCGATGGCAAAGCACAGCGGCAGGTTGATCACCACATGGCCAATCCCCGCCGTCCATAGCGACAGCGGCACTCCGCTTTGATTGAAAACCGTCAGCAAGCCCAAGGCGATGATCAGATAGCTGACCGTCATCGGAGCAATCAACAGCCCGCGCATCAGAACCGACCCCGGCAGCCGCACCCGCGCCAAGGCATGGGCCGCCAGAAACCCCATCACCAGCGCCAGCGCGGACGAGATGCCCGCCACCACTGCGGAATGCCACAAGGCCGTCATCAACCCGGAATCGCCAAGGATCTTGTCATACCATTGCAGCGAAAAGCCCTGAAAGGGTGGCACAGGCAGGCGGCCGTCCTGAAAGGAAAAGACCACCAGCACCACCACCGGCAGGAAGACAAAGGCATAGGACAGCGCCAGATAGACCCACGACAGAAGCTTCATAGCCGATCCAGTCTCAGCCATCGGCTGCAGGCCGCATAGGCCAGCGTCACCACCCCCATCAGCACCACTGACAGGGCCGAGGCCATTGGGAAGTTACCGCTGCGGCCCATTTGCAGCATGATCAGTTGCGGCAGGGTCAGCTCGGTGTTGCCGCCCAGGATTTGCGGCGTGATGTAATCGCCGATGCACAGAACGAAGGTGACGAAAGCCCCTGTGATCACGCCCGGCAGGGTCAGCGGCAGGATGACATGAACAAAGGTCGCCCAGCGACTGGCACCAAGGTCTTGTGCGGCACGGGCATAGTTGGGCGAAAGCTGGATCAGGTTGGCATAGATCGTCAGCGTCAGCAGCATGACGAAGAAATGCACGAAGCCGATGACTGTCGCGGTCCGGGTCGAGGCGAGTGCGAGGGGCTCGGAAATCACGCCTATCCCCTCCAGCGCGCGGTTGATCACGCCGTTCTTGCCCAGCACCAAAAGCCACGAATAGGATCGCACGACATAAGATGTCCAGAAGGGCAGCACCGCCATCAACAGTGCAAGCCGTTGAAATCGCGCAGGAACCTGCCAAGCGATGATGGCAGCCAAAGGCCAGGCCAGCACGACCGAAATCACCGTGACCGTCAGGGTGATTTCCACCGAGTTGATCAGGGCCTTGAACTGGCTCCAATCCGTAAAGGCGCGGATGTAGTTGCCCGGGTCAAAGCCCTGCACGATCGCCCTGCCCTCCATATGGGCGAAGGACAGTGCCAGCATCACGAGGAAGGGCACGACGAAGAAAGCGATGGTCCATAGCAAAGCCGGGGCCAGAAGGCCCCAGCCGAGTTTGCGTTCTGCGGTCTGGATGCTCACTGGTTCAGCATCGCGGTCCACATGTCCTGCATCGCCTGATCGGTCTTGGCGTCCGGAATCGGATACAGTTGCGAACGGGCGATGTAGTCGGGCTGTTGATCCCAACGCAGAACGGCCTTGGCTTCGGGCGACAGCAGATCACCCGCCTTCTTGTTCGCCGGCATCCCCCAATAACACGAGGATTGCGCCAGCGCGGCCTGACCTTCGGGCGAGACGATGTATTGGATGAACTCCAGCGCCAGATCGGCCTTCTTGGTGCCCGCGACTTCGGCAATCGACTGCGACCAGCGCAGACCGCCCTGCTTGGGGATCGTCCAGTCAAGGTTCGGGTTGTCCTTGGCCAGAACCGCCGTCAACCACTCCCCCCCGCCGACCACGATATCGACATCGCCCGTCGCCAAGGCAGTTTGCGACGAGGTGACATCGGACACCTGCTTGGCCGATTTGCGCAATGCAGTCAAAGAGGCCTGCAGCTTGGGCAGGGTATCGGCGTTGAGGTCGGCGGTCTTGATGCCTTGCCCCAAGGCCAGAAGTCCCATCACCGGCAAGTAATAGTCATAGATGCCGATCTTGCCGTCATACTTGCCCGAGGTCAGGGCGGCCATGTCCTCCATGTCCTTGGGATCGACCTTGGTCTTGTCGTAAGATATTGTATTGTAACCGAACTTCTCGGTCACGGCATAGGTCTTGCCATCCACCGTATTGTTGCCCGCCATCACCAGTTCCGGAAAGAAGTCGGCTGTGGGCAGCTTGTCGGCGGGCAGTTCGGCCAGTTTCTTGGCCTCCACCGCGCGGTGGACGTCGACCGAGTCGATCACCATCACGTCCCAGTCGCCGGGTTGGCTTTGGTCAAGGATCGCAAGGCCGGCCGCGGTGCCCTCGAATTCCTTGAGGTTGACCTTGACGTTATACTTCTTCTCGAACGGCGCAATCAGTGCGGGGTCGGTGTGGTCGCACCAGACCAGCGCATTCAGGGTGTCTTCCGCAAAAGCAGGTGTCGCAAGCAGCAAGGCGAGGGCGGTGAGGGATTTCCGGGGCATGGGTCTCTCCTGTGGGGGGCCTCTGACGGGCTTCATAAAAATATTGAGTTCGCTCAAATTTAAAGTCAATGTCAAAATTGTCCAAACCTGAGAACCCCAGATGACCGGACTGCGCGCCCGCCAGAAACGCCTAAGACATGAGCGCATTCTTGATGCGGCTTTGCTGCTGTTCCGCGAGGCGGGTTATGACGCGGTGCGCACCGAAGACATCGCGGCGGCGGCGGAGGTTTCGGTCGGCACACTCTACAACTACTTCGAAAACAAGGGAGATTTGCTGCTGGCCCTTGTGACGCTGGAGGTGGAAGAGGTGCTGGAACAGGGGCAGGCCGTCGTCCTTGCCCCGCCCTTTGACATTGCGGTGGCGCTGAACCAATTGATCGGCGGCTACTATGACCATTCCAACACCTACCTGACCAAGGACCTGTGGCGCACGGCGATGGCGCTGACGATTCAGGCGGCGGAAACCCCGTTTTCTCAACGGTTTACCGCTTTGGATCACAGCCTGACCGATCAGGTCTGCGCCCTTGTCCGCGAGTTGCAGCGGCGCGGACTGGCGCGGGCGGATGTGGATGCGGGGGCTTTGGGTCAGGTGATCTTCAACACGCTGAACCAGATGTTCATCGAATTCGTCAAGGTCGAGGAGATGACGGTGGAGACGCTGAAGGCCGGGATGACGCGGCAGGTGGCGGCCTTGGCGCATTTGCTGGCCGCCCCGGCCAAGCCCTTGCGAACGCTGGATTAACCGGGGCGGCGTGACGGGTTTTGACGGTCTTTTTTCCGTCTTGCTTCTGTCTTCCTTGCGTCTCTACGCGCGGCAAGACCGCAAACCGTTAACCATTTGAGACGAATCGGGCCGCAGTGGTCGGGGGGGGTTGGTCGGGGGTGGTGGTCGGGGGGGGGGTGGTCGGGTCAGGCCCCGACCTGCGGGCGTTTCAGGCTGAGCGTCAGGCCAGCGGTCGGCTCGGGCCTTGCCGCGGAGGTGCCGATGGTCTGGCCGGTCACGGTGAAGCCGAGTTTGGTCAGCACGTGCTGCGAGGCGAGGTTGTCAGCCCAGACACCCGCCCCGATCTGGGCAAGGCCGGCGGCGAAGGCTTGGGCAAGGGCGGGGCGACAGGCCTCGGTCGCGTAGCCTTGGCCCCAGGCCGCGGGCGCCAGCATGTAGCCCAACTCGCCCTCGGCGACGCCGACGGTGCCGATCAGGACGCCGTCGCGGAAGATGCCCCAGATGAAGCCTTCGCCGGGAAAGGGTTGGGCGCGCAATTCGCTGAAGGCGGGGTCAGCGGGCCAGGGCCAGCGCGGGCCAAGTTGGCGGGTGACGGCAAAATCGGCGACGATGGCGTGCAGGGCCGCGGCATCGGTGGCTTGCAACGGGCGAAAGGTCAGGCGGGGGCTGTGGGCGACCCATGGCAGGGCGGCACAATAGGCCTGCGCCGTCAGGCACAGGTCGACATGCGGGCGCTGGCGGTTCAGCGGGCGGCACAGGTTCAGACGGCGGCCGGTTTCGGTGAATCCCAGCTTTTCAAGAACATGGGCCGAGGCGGCGTTGCCGTCGAAATAGCCCGACGTCACCGGGCCGCCACCGCCGGCGAAGTGCCACCCCAGGACGGCGCGGGCGGCTTCGGTCGCATAGCCCCTGCCCTGCGCCTGCGGCATGAGCCAATAGCCGAGGCTGGCCTTTTCAAGGCCGAGGATGCCGACAAAGCTCCGCGCGTCCGCGATGGCAAAGGTGCCTCCGGGTTGGGCGATCTGGCTTTGGAACGCATGAAAATCGGCGGAGGTGTAGGGGTAAGGCACCACCGAGAGCCAGCCGCTGACGCCAAGGTCATTCAGACCCGCCAGCACGGGGGCCTCATCCTCTGGCAGGACCGGGCGCAGGGACAGCCGCGCCGTCTGAAAGGCGGCGCGGGTCATGTCAGGCGAGCTTCTTGATGTAAGTCCATGTTGGCACACGCGCATTGCGGGCGACCGAGAAGCTTTCGGCATCCCCCAGATATTCAAAGCCAGCGTTGGTCAGGACGCGGGCCGAGCCGGGATTGTCCTGAAACACCTCGGCAAAGATCGTGCGGTTCTTCTGCGGGTTGGCCGCGACCAGCGCCCGCACGGCTTCGGACGCTATGCCGGTGTTCCAGAAGGCGGGGGCGACCCAATAGCCAATCTCGGACTGGCCGCGATTCCACTTGGATTCGTCCATGCGCTTGAGGCTGATCACCCCCAGCACCTCGGCCAGACCGGCGGCGGTGCCGTCGATGGCCCAGATATCCTCGGGCCCGCCAAGCTTCATGGCGCGCGCCACATACGCCTCGGACGCGCCGGGCGGCAGGGGATGGGGAATGGATTGCGTGCCTTCGGCCACACGCTTGTCACCGGCATAAAGCGAAAAGAGACCCGCATCCGAGCGGCGCACCGGGCGCAACAGAAAGCGGCCTGCGGTGATTTCCGCCACGGCGGGCAGTACGGACAAATCCGGCGACGCGATACTCATGGTCATGGCTTCCTCCTGAAAGCGCATGGGGCGCATATGGTGCCCATTGGAACGTCTCCTCTCATCTCCGAACCCGGAAATGAGCCGGGGGACCGGCTTTTCAGCCGACCCCCCGTTTACAAGCCATTTGTAAAGGTTCGGCTTACTCGGCAGCCTCCGCAACCGGGAGAACCGAAATAAAGGTGCGGCCCTTGAGGCCCTTCTTGAAGGTCACCTTGCCTTCCACGACCGCGAAGATCGTGTGGTCGGTGCCCATGCCAACGCCTTCACCCGGGAACCAGGTGGTGCCGCGCTGACGGCAGATGATGTTGCCCGGGATGGCCGCTTGGCCGCCGAACAGCTTCACGCCCAGACGACGCCCTGCGGAGTCGCGACCGTTGCGGGATGAGCCGCCTGCTTTCTTGTGTGCCATGTGGGATTACTCCTGTGCAGCAGCGTTGTGGGCAGCGCGGCGCGCATCGGCGGTGCCGGTTGCGGCAGCCACACCGGTGGCTTCGGCGCCCGAGGCCAGAACTTCGGTCACGCGGACCAGAGTCCACTGTTGACGGTGGCCCTTGGTGCGTTGCGACGAGTGCTTGCGGCGACGCTTGACGAAGTGGATCGTCTTTTCGCCCTTGATCTGGTCGATCACGTCGGCCTGAACCGCAGCACCGGCCACGGTGGGCGAGCCGATGGTCACGGTCTCGCCGCCAACCATCAGAATTTCATTGAACTGGATCTTGTCACCAGCAATGGCGGCCAGCTTTTCAACGCGCAGAACGTCACCCGCCTGCACTTTGTACTGCTTGCCACCGGTCTTGAGGACCGCGAACATCTGTCTTCCTTCTCTTTCTCCGCGTTCTTCGGCCCCTGTTGCTCCTTTCGGGTTTCAGGCGTTTCCGGGTTGCCCCGCCTTCGAACTGCGCGCCACTGGGGCGACATGACAAAAACCCCGCGCTGTCGGATGACAATTCGGGATGGCGCATATGCCCTGACCGGGGCGCGAGAGTCAAGCGCCGGATGCAGGGATATGCTTTGGAAATGAATCCCTTGCGCGATGCATTTTTCGTCTTGCCCTCGCCACGCCCTGCCGCTAAATCCCGCCACACTTACGACCCAAGGCACGGAGAGGTGGCGGAGTGGTCGATCGCGCCGGTCTCGAAAACCGGAGTGGGTGCAAGCCCACCGTGGGTTCGAATCCCACCCTCTCCGCCATAGGCCATTGATATGGCTTAACAATTCAGACATTGTTGCATGGGCGCTATTTATCGCGCTGTGGCGGCCCTGCAGCCATTTGCGGCAGAGCCCGCAGACCCTCGACAAGGTGCGCGGGGGCAGGCAGGGCGGGTGGCTCGGACATCCTGACCCAGCCCATCCCGGCCTGAAACCCTACGATCACGGCAGCGTTGCGCCGAGCACCCCTTGCAAGATCTGCGAGATGTTTTGTTTTACCTTTAAGAAACCGGCCGTGGCATGCGGCCAGATGGCCGAGTCCCAATCGCGCCGCCACTCGCACAGCGAGATACCTGCAGCGGACAGGGCGGGCATGGCCTGATCCAGCCCGTCTTTGAGGGGGCCGCGTGGAATGTAGGGCGTTGCAATCTGCGTGGCACCGGCCGCGGCGGCCCATTTGACCAAGGCGGCGGGGTCTGCCGCCTGAATGACACTGGCATGGCCGCCCACCCGCCTTGCCGTATCCGCCAAGGCATCCGCCTCAAACCGGATGACCCGATCAGACACGGGCAAAGGGGAGCGCAGGGCGCTGGACGCCAGCGTGGCTACGGCGCGAATATCCAAGGCGGCAAGGTCAAAATCCTCAACCCGGCAGTCTTCTTCTGTGATCAGCAGGGCGGTCGGGTGGCCGGGCTTTGGGGATGTGGTGGGCCGCAGCGGCAGCACGGGTGGCAGGCCTTCCGGCTCGGTGGCCTCAAGGCCTTGCGTCACCTGCGCCAGATCGCCGGGGCGCGGGGCAAAGCGTCCGGCGGTGAAGGTGGCGATGTTCTGGGCATCAGCCGGATAAGGTTTGCCGCGGGTGTGCAGACCTGCGACCCAACGCCAACCCAGCGTGTTGGAGGCGGCATCGCCGTCCAGCAGATGGCGGTAGAAGAAATCCGCCCCCAGCCGCCACGGCAGCCCCAGCGTGAAGATCCAGATCGAGGCGAACCACATTCTGGCGTGGTTATGCAGATAGCCGGTTTCCACGAGTTCCGTGGCCCAGGCATCCAAACAGTCCAGCCCGGTCTGGCCGGTCATGGCACGCTCGACGTCGCGGCGCAGGCGGCGGTCGCGATCCAGAGCCGCCAGATCAGCCGCAAGGCCCAGGCGATAGCTGTCCCAGACCTGCGGGCGGCGTTCCAGCCAGCCCTTGAAATAGCCGCGCCAGATCACCTCCTGGATGAATTTCTCTGCCGCTTCGGGCCCATGCGTGGCCAGCGCGGTAGCGACGATGTCTTTCTCCAGCACCAACCTGCGCCGGACATAGGGCGAGAGCATCGACACCGCCTTGTGCGCACCGGGGCCGTGATCGGTATTGCGGCCATTGGCATAGCGTGGCCCCATTCTGGGGGTGAAGGCGGCCATGATCCTTTCGCCTTCGGCGCGGGTGGCGATCCAGTGTGTCATCGGGTTGATCCCTTGCTGGGCGGCGCGCGTTGAGGCGCGCGGACGTGATTTCAAAGCGGTGCAGCGGCGTCGCGACAGTGCGCCTCGACCAGAGGGCGCAGGGCGACGCGCGCCTTCAACTTGGCTGCCATCAGATACATTCCGCCAATCTTGCGATGCAGAAACAGCGTGGCCGCCGGGGGCACATGGGCAAGGTCGCGGTCCGTGCCCAAGGCCAGGCCCATGTCACGCAAGCGCTCCAACAGGGTGCTTTGGCCGAAATCAAACGGGGTGTCCTGCCGCAGCGGGGTCATGGCGAGATCAAACATGGACTGGATCAGCACCTGATGATGCGCTGCGGTGGCTTGACCAAAATAGCCGATGCGCAGCATGGCCGCGCGCGTGGCGCCCGCCCCGCCCTCCAGCGCCGCCCGCGCGAGGGCGCGGAAATCGCTCGCCAAGGCGGGGGCGATGGGCTGCACCGCGCCAAAATCGAGCAGGACGATGCGGCCGGTCTTGGGATCATAGCGATAGTTCGCAAGGTTAGGGTCGGTCTGCATCATCCCGAACACAAAGAGTTCGCGCAGCACAAGGTCGATCAGGGCTGTCGCGACCCGGTCGCGCAGGGCCTGCGGGGCATCGACCAAAGTGTCCAGCGCGGCGCCTTGCACGAAGGTCATCGCCAGAACCTGCGAGGTGCACAGCGCCGGGTACAGTTCGGGCAAGACAAACATTTCTGACCCGCCCAGCAGGTGGCCAAACCGGGCCAGATGCTGGGCTTCGGCCAGATAGTCGGCCTCGGCATGCAACTGACGCTTCGCCTCGGCCAGCAGCGGGGCGATGTCCATTCCGCGCGGCAGAAGTCCGGGCAGCCGGAGCAGCGTCGCCATGTTGGTCACATCGCTGTCAATGCTGGCCCGGACGCCGGGATACTGCACCTTGATCGCAAGGTCTTTCCCGTCCCGGGTCAGCGCCCGGTGCACCTGCCCGATCGAGGCGGCGGCAAAAGGGCGCACGTCGAACCGCGCAAAGCGGCTGTACCAGCCCGGGCCCCATTCGGCGTTGAGCGTGGTTTGCAGCTGTTTGGGCGGCATGTGGCGGGCATCGTCCCGCATCCGGCCCAAGATGGCCGTCAACTCTTCCGGCAAGACCAGCCCGGTGTCCATCGACAGCATCTGCCCGAGTTTCAGGGCCGCCCCCCGCAGATGCGACAGCCCATCCGTCAGCCGCAGGGTGTTTGCAGGTGTCAAGAGCAGCTCGGCCAGATCCGGCCGCTTGCCGCTGGCCAGCGCCGCAAGCCCCCCTGCCGCCACACCGCCCACGATGCCGGATGCCATCCGGCCCAGCTTCAGCAAGCGTGTCGCGCGCCCGGTGGGGACGGCAACACCCCGGCTGCCGTCATCTTGTGAACCATCGCGCGGCAAGGTCACACATCCCCCGGCGCGGTCTTTTTGCGCAACCGGCGCAGATGCAGGCGATAGATCGACGGTGCCAGAACATGATCATAGATCCATGCGGCGATCTGACCGACCCCCGGCAAGCCAACGACCAAGGCCAGCCAGCGATACCGCGGCATCTGGGCCCACAGGACCTGAAACGCCGGAACTCCAGATGTCAGCTTGCCATCGTGCAGCACATAAAGGCGCTTTGCGGCCGTGTCCGCATCCAAGCCCCAATGGACCCGGGCCTCTGAATTCAGGTCGTCAAACCGGATCGGCAACCCCGCCTGTTCCGCATAGCGGGCGTAATGCCCAATCTCAAAGCTGCAGGCAGGACAGCTGGCGTTGTAGAGGACGGATGTATCGGGATGTTTTTTCATGCGGCTTACTTAGGCCTGCCCGACCTGAAGTCCACTCTGCCGCACCCAAAGACCTGCGGCAGATCTGGTGCCGTGCGGCGGCTTTGTGGCCATCCCGCCCGGGCGCCTTTGGCGGTGGGCAGGGCAGGCCCCCAGGCCGATGCGGCCAGATGGCGGCCCAAGGACCACCATCTGCCTGCGTCCTTGCATCGGTCAGAACCGTTGCTCAAACGTCAGATTGATTGACGAGGTCTGCTGTGCGCCAAGGCGGTCCGTCAGCAGATTCATCGGGAAACGGGTTAACCCATCATCAGATCGCGCCACGAATCCTGCCTCGGCACCGCCGCCGCAGGTTTCCCGGAAGACAGATGCCGCGATGAACTCGCAGACAAACCTTGGTGCAAGGGTGACCATCCTTTGGCTGTCTGCGCCCGACGCGCCGTCCAACGGGATGCGGATTTCGGGACGGAACATGGTCTTGGCGCGGGTGACTGTCCCAGCGTCAAGGCTCAACCCGTGGTCGACCAGACTACGGGCGCGGCCCGTCAAGCCCAGATCGCCCATCCAACTTTTCCCGTAGGTGAAGGACAGGTCAGGCCAGAATTCATATCCCGGCTGTTTTACGACACCGCCAACCGAAATCCCCGCCGCGGCAGAGCGCGTCATGTCATCGCTTTGCAGGTGAAGCACTGCATTGTCGATGTCCAGATTGTTGCGTCCCGCGCCAAATGTGACGAAGCCATCCAGATAGAATTGATCCGCGATTTCCTGAACGGCATATGCGCCGATATTCACCCCCACGCGGTCTTGTTTGCCACCCAACGCGCCGGCAATCGTTGAATATCCAAGTTCGCCGCCCGCAAACGACAGGGCTGCGCGCAGGCTGCGTGTGGCATCATCTGCCACGATCTGTCGAACCAGGGCTGGATCTTTCGCGAACTCGGACGCGGGCGTTGGGCCCGCTGGACTGACGGTCTCCGCAACGGTGTCAGCGACAAAGCTGTGGATCTTGTCATCGGTCACCACCAGCAAGACGATCAGCGTCACAGGCGCATCGTTGGCCCTGTGTTTGGGTGCGGTAAAGGTAGGCTGGTCCGCTGTTCTGTCCGCCAGCTTGACGATGGGACCATTCTTCGTCCGCTTGGGTCATCGACGGGGGCCGCGCGGGGCCGGCAGCGTGCCTTACGCGCTTAAGACCGGCTTGCGTTCACGCTGTCCAGACGGGACCAGGTGCCTTGGGTGCGGCGGTAAGGCCAGGCGGAGGGTTGCCGGGCGTAGGTGACGGCGTAAGAGCGGGGCTTGGGCATCGGCTGCGGATCGCCGCTGCACGCGCCATCGGCGGCCACGGTTTCCGTCACCCGCGCCCGCAGCGGCCAAGGCGGCGGGGCCTTGGTATCGGGCAGGACGGCCAGCCTCTGTTCCAGCCGCCAGTTGCACGCCAGAAGGTCCAGCATCGAGACCGTGTCGATGGGCTGCAGGTCTGGGCCCGCAAGCGCCACCAGTGTCTCTTGATGATAGAATTGGCCCGCGTCAGAATGGCTGTTGTCGATGATCAGAATGGCGTCCTTTGGCCCGGTGGACACCGTGGCCGGGTCGCCAAATCCGGTCAGCTGATCGGTGTCGACCTCGACGACGTCAAGCAGCGCGGGCGACGGGGCAAGGCCGAACAGGGCCAAGACGGTCACCTGACCCGGCGTGTCATCGCTGGGACCAAGGGCGGCCAGCAGGGCCAGACAGGCCTGCCCGCCCAGCGTGACCGGCACCGCCTGCACCAGGTTCACCGGGTCCGGATCATCGACCGTGGTCTGGCCATCCTCCAGCAGATGGCGCAGGGTCACGGGCCCCGGCAGAACCACCGCCTTGTCCTGCAAGTGCGCGCCGGGAAAGGCCAGCGCAAGGAAATCGGCGTAGCTCAGGCCCGCTGCCGCAGGCGTGTCAGGGGCGGCGACCACCACCGTCTGGGCCACGGCGTGGCCCGCCGTGACGCCCGCTGCCAGACCAAGACCCGCGCAAAGGACTGCCCGGGCGAAAGTGCCACAGGTCTGCATGATCGACCGGCCTCCCGTCTTTCTGGGCCAAGCCTAGCCTTGCGGCGGCCCCGGTCAACGGGGCAGCATCGGTCGGACCTGCGGCCCTTTGACCCGCGGGGCCCGTTTCAAACTCTCGTCCCATGCGCTTGTCTTTGGCGCTTGTCTTTGGCGCTCGTCTCAGGCGCCCGCGGCACCGGCACGATTGCCCAGCCGCTCGGACAGGTCTTTTCCGGCCAATCGCACCTCGCGCAGGACCAGGGTCTGCAGCGCCTCGGTCATCCGATGGCAGGGCGAGGCGACGGCCACGGCGCCGATGGCCATCGGCCCGGTGCGGCCGAAGACGGGAACGGCCACGCCAAAGACATCGTCGTCATAGGCCTTGTCAACGATGGCGTGGCCCGTGGCGCGTGTCAAAGCCACCGCAGCCGCCACCGCGGTCCGCGCGGTGGGGGTCTGATCGGTGAAGGCATCAAAGGGGCGCAGCATCACCGCAGCCCGCACCTCGGGCGAGGCGAAGGCCAGAAAGGCCAGACCGGCAGCGGTGGCGTGAAACGGCAGGGTTTCCGACACACGGATCGCAACGTGGTTGGGACGGCTGCTTTCCCGCACCGCCATCACAACCAGCGCTCCGCCGGAATACAGAGAGAAATGCGCCGTTTCTCCGGTGGCCGCCGCCAGCCGGTCCAGCAAGGGCTGCGCAACGGCGATGACCGGGAACGTCGCTTCGCGCACCCGCGCCAGCCGCAGCACGGCCGGACCAAGGCGATACAGCTTCGAGACGACATCCTGTTCCACCAGATCCGCCGCCCGCAGGGTCGACAGCAGGCGGTGGACCGTAGCCTTGTCATGGCCGGACAGGCGGGCGGCGTCCGACAGCCCGATCTCGGGCCGGGTTTCGGAAAACAGGTCCAACAGGGACAGGGCACGTTCGACCGCGACGGTCATGGAATCCGATCCTCTTTTTTGTCGCAAAAAGAAAAACGCCTCCGATTGACGGACTTCTTTTCGCGCCGCATCATGAGTGAACCACTGGTTTATACAGTGAACCATATTGTCGGGGAACATGAAATGACCAAATTGATCGGGCGGGCGGTTCTGCGGCGGGCGATCTTGCAGGGCGCAGTTTTGGGCGGGGTTGCGGCGGCCACGCTGATGGCCGGGGCGGTGGCGGGTTGGGCCGAGAATGTGAAGCTGCGCATTGCCTATCTGCAGGCGGATTCGATGCTTCCGGCACTTTACGCGCAGGATCAGGGCTATTTCGCCGCCGCAGGCATTGATGCCGAGTTCATTGCCGTGCAGGGCGGTCCGGCGGTTGTGGCGGCCATCGCTTCGGGGGATGCCGATGTGGGCTATGCCGCCCCGGTGCCGCCGATCAACGGGCGGATCGGCGGCCTGCCCATCAAGCTGTTCCTGCAACTGGGGCAAGAGGTTGACCCCGACAAGACATACTCCTGGATCGTCGCCTCGGCGGCGTCGGGGATCAAGGATCTGGCCGGCGTGAAGGGCAAGAAGATCGGGT
This sequence comes from Stagnihabitans sp., assembly GCF_964946895.1. Classification (NCBI taxonomy): domain Bacteria; kingdom Pseudomonadati; phylum Pseudomonadota; class Alphaproteobacteria; order Rhodobacterales; family Paracoccaceae; genus Stagnihabitans; species Stagnihabitans sp. The sequence goes on from NZ_CBBQHX010000022.1 coordinate 43,624, forward strand.
TCAACGCCAACGGCGGGCTGTGTGAACTGATGTGGCGCGACCATCTGGCCGCCGTCGGGCTGAAGATCAGCGACGTGGTGCCGGTGGTCCTGCCCTTCCCCGATCAGGAAGCCGCCCTGGAGCAGGGCAGTCTGGACGCCACCTGCACGATCAACCCGTTCTCGGCCTCGATCTCCGCCAACGCCAAGATCGCCCCGGTGACCCTCGCGGCAGGCACGCTGCATGATCTGAAGACGCCGCTGATCAACGACGCGCTGTTCGCGACCGAGGATTGGCTGAAGGCCAACCCTGACACCGCCGTCAAGCTGGCGCAGGTGCTGGACGAATCCCGCAAGGAACTGCTGGGCGACCGCGCCGCGCTGGAGGCGGCCGCGGTCAAGTATTTTGAACTGACGCCAGACGCGGCCAAGTCCTTCAACTTGCCCATCGTCAATCAAAGCATGGCGATTTCGGCCGCCGACGTGCAACCCATCCTGGACGCGATGATTGCGACCGGCATGCAAACCGGCCCGTTGAACGGCGCCGATTTCGTGGCCGAAGTGAAGTATTGACCGATCCGGGCGGGCCGAACCGGCCCGCCCGCCCCCAGAGGATCCTTGATGACCGGCATCCTGACCGCCCGCGACGTTGGCAAGACCTATGGCAGCGGGACATCCCGGATGCCCATCCTCGACGGCCTGACCCTGTCGGTCGCGAAGGGAGAGTTCGTCTCGCTGGTTGGCCCCTCGGGCTGCGGCAAGACCACGTTGCTGATGTGCCTTGCGGGCCTGCTGGCCCCCACCTCGGGCACCGTGACCTTCAAGGATCAGCCTGTCACGACGCCGCCCCCTGGACTGTCTGTGGTGTTTCAAGACTATTCCCGCAGCCTGTTGCCGTGGAAGACCAACCTGGACAATGTACTGTTCGGCATGCGCCGCGTGGTGCTGGACAAGACGGCCAAGCGCGCCCGGGCCGTGGAGTTGCTGGAGGCGGTGGGGCTTTCGGGCTTTGCCGGGCATTACCCGTGGCAAGTCTCGGGCGGGATGCAACAGCGGGTGGCGATTGCGCGCGCGATTGCCGCGCAGTCGGACCTGCTGCTGCTGGATGAACCGCTTGCCGCCGTCGATGCCCAGACACGGGCGGACATGCAGGACCTGCTTTTGGACCTTGCCCGCCGGTTTCAGCAGACCTGCGTTCTGGTCACCCATGATGTCGATGAAGCGATCTATATGGCGGACCGCGTGCTGGTCCTTGGGCCAAGACCGACGCGGGTGGTGGCCGAGGTGGCGGTGGACCTGCCCAAGCCGCGCGACCAGCTGACCAGCCGCGAGGCGCCCGCCTTCCTGCGCGCCCGGCACGAGGTGCTGTCCCTGATCCGCGGCATGCGACAGGGGCAGGCGCTGTCATGACCGGCACGCTCTTGCGCCTGCGCGTGCCGATCTGTCTGGCCCTGGTGCTGGGCTGCTGGCAGGGGGTTTTCGCGCTTGGCCTGGTGCCCGAACGCTATTTCCCCGGCATCCCCGCCATCGCCGTGGCCTTCTGGCAGATGCTGGGCGACGGCACTCTCATCGCGGCCGAGGTCAAGACCTTTGGCCGCGCCCTGATCGGCCTTGTCGGTGCCACCCTGCTGGGCGTGACCCTTGCCATCCTGTCGGACCTGTCACCGGTGCTGGCCCGCGGAGTGCGCTATGTCTCGGACGTGGTGCAGCCGCTGCCCCCGGCGGCTTTCGTGCCGATGGCGGTCTTCATGCTGGGGCTGGGGGCCAAGCTTTACGCCTTCGTCATCATCCTTGTCACCGTCTGGCCGCCCTATCTGAACGGCGTGGCGGCCCTGGCCAGCGTGGGGCCGGTGCAACTCAACACCGGGCGGATGTTCGGGCTGACGCGGTGGGGCCTGCTGTGGCAGGTCAAGCTGCCTGCCGCCTGGCCCGAGATCTTCACCGGCATCCGCTATGCCGCCACCATCAGCCTGATCGCCGTCATCGTGGCCGAGATGCTGGCCGGACGCGATGGCATCGGCTTCATGGTCTTCAAAAAGGCCTTCGCCATCCGCACGCCAGAGGTGTTCGGCCTGATGCTGCTGGTTGGGGTCAATGGCGTGGTGCTGAACGGGCTGGTCAACCTGCTGCGCCGCGCCGTGACGGGCTGGCATATCCAGATGATGGGGCGGCGCGAATGACCGGCCCGCGTCGCACGGCCATCTTGGGCCTTCTGGTGCCGCTGGCCCTTGTGGCGCTGTGGCAGGCCGGGGCCCTGATGCAGAAGACCCCGCTGTTTCCCGGCCCGCTGAAGGTCGTGCTGGCCGTCTGGGCCAATTACCCGGAAATCCTGCACCAACTGGGCATCACGCTGGGGCGCGCCGCCTTGGGCTTTGCAGTGGCCATGGTCACCATGATCCCGCTGGGCATCCTCCTCGGCCGCCTGCGCCTGCTGGGTCAGCTGCTGGAGCCGGTCATGGACCTGCTGGCCACCCTGCCCCCGCCCGCCATCATCCCCCTTGTCATGCTGTTTGCCGGCACCGGAGACGGGGCCAAGGTCGTCATCATCGCCTATGCCGCCGCCGTGCCCCTGCTGATGAACACCTACGAGGCCTCGCATTCCCTCCACCCCATGCTCAACCGGGTGGCGCGGTCCCTGCACCTGACGCGGGCAGAGACGATGGCACTGATCGACCTGCCCGCCAGCCTGCCGATGATCGCCACCGGGGCGCGGCTGGCAATCGCGTCCAGCCTCTTGGTCTCGGTCACCTCGGAAATGCTGCTGTCCACCGATGGCATCGGGGTCTATCTTCAACGCTCGCAAGAGAATTTCCGGATCGACGCCGGTCTGGCCGGCATCGCCTTCATCTCGGCAGCGGGGGTTCTGGTGAATGCCGGGGTGTTCCGTTTGGAAAAGCGATGGTTGTTCTGGCACTACCGCGACCAGCGACCGACGGAGTAGACGATGGCCAAGAACGTGCTTTTCATCATGTGCGACCAGTTGCGGGCGGATTACCTGTCCTGTTACGGCCACCCGCATCTGCACACCCCCAACATCGACGCCCTCGCCGCGCGCGGGATGCGCTTCACCCAAGCCTACGTCCAGTCGACGATCTGTGGCCCCTCGCGCATGTGCACCTACACCGGGCGCTACATGCGCAGCCACGGCTCCACCCAGAACGGCGTGCCCCTGAAGGTGGGCGAGATGACGCTGGGCGATCATTTGCGGCCGCTGGGCGTGCAGACCGTGCTGGTCGGCAAGACCCACATGGTCGCCGATGACGCGGGGATGGCGCGGCTGGGCATCGACCCCACCTCGGTCATCGGCGTGCATGTCAGCCAATGCGGCTTTGATCCTTACGAACGCGACGACGGCCTGCACCCCGATGGCGGCTATTCCCCCGATCCGGCCTATGACACCTATCTGCGCCAACAGGGCTTCGATGCGCCAAACCCGTGGGAGCATTGGGCCAACTCGGGTCAGGCGCCCGATGGCAGCTTGCAGAACGGCTGGCTTCTGACCCATGCCGACAAGCCGGCCCGCGTGGCCGAAGAGCATTCCGAAACCCCCTACATGACCCGCCGTGCCATGGAATTCATGGCGCAGGCCAAGGCCGAGGGCCGCCCCTGGTGCCTGCATCTGTCCTACATCAAGCCGCATTGGCCCTATATCGTGCCCGCACCCTACCATGACATGTATTCCGCCGCCCATGTCCTGCCCGCCGTCCGCACCCCAGCCGAACGCCTGTCGCCCCACCCCCTGCTCGCCGCGTTTCAGGAGGAGCGTTATTCGCAGGCCTTTTCCCGCCCCGGTGCCCGCGAAAAGGTGATCCCGGCTTACATGGGCCTGATCAAGCAGATCGACGACCAATTGGGCCACCTCTTCGCCTTCATGGACGCGCAGGGGCTGACGGACGAGACGATGGTGGTCTTCACCTCGGATCACGGCGATTATCTGGGCGACCATTGGCTGGGCGAGAAATACCTGTTCCACGACGCCTCGGTCCGGGTGCCGCTGATCATCGCCGACCCGGGTGCCGAGGCAGATGGCGTCCGAGGCACCACCTCGGACGCCCTTGTCGAACTGATCGACCTTGCCCCGACCTTTGTCGAAACCTTTGGCGGTGCGCCCCAGCCGCATATTCTGGAGGGCCGCTCGTTGCTGCCCCTGTTGCACGGGCAATCGGGGCCGTGGCGCGGGCAGGTGATCAGCGAATACGATTACGCCTTCGATCTGGCGCGGATCAAGCTGGCGGTGCCAGTGCCCGATGCGCGGCTTTACATGGTCTTCGATGGCCGCTTCAAATACATCCACGCCGATGGCTTTGCGCCGATGCTCTATGACCGCGCCACCGATCCCCATGAATTCACCGACCTTGGCACCGACCCCGCCCATGCCGAAACCCGCGCCCGCCTGTATGAGGCCCTGGCGCGGTGGAGCCGCACGACCCGCACCCAAACCACAGTCCCCGACGCCGCCATCACCGGGGCGGACACGGCGGCGCTGGCCTATGACCTCAACCTCAATGCCGGCATTCTGATCGGCTATTGGGACGAGGCGGATCTTGCGGCAGAGCAGGCCAAGCGGGCGGCCTTCCTTGCGTCATGACGCCCCCGCCGGGCGCAGCGCATCAGAGCCCCCCACGCGGACCGCCGCAGCGCTTGACCCGGCTCTGCCCCCGGGCCAAACCCGCCCTGTCAGGACAGCGCCAGCGCCACTGCCGGTTCCTCGGGCAGGGTTGGCTCCGGCAGATCGCCGGGCGGCTGGGTCGGCGGGTCTTCTTCCGGTCCGCTGGTCGGGGCGTCCAGCCGGTTTGACCCGACCCGCCGCGCCATCGCATTCCATTTCAACTCGATCTGATCCCACGTCATGGCATGTCCTTTTGGCAGTTGAGACAGCTTTGCAAGCGGCCCCCAGGCGTTGCGGGGCCCATTCAAGGCACGGTCCGGCGTTCACGCCGCCTTTTGCTGCGGCCCGTAGTGCCGCGCCAGATCGGCATCCAGCGCCGCATCGACCGGCAGCGTCGGGTCATAGTCCGGGCTGCCGCGCACCTTGTCGCGGTCAACGCCCAGATACAGCATCCGCTCTGTCCACATGATGCTTTGCGTCGACCGGGGCGAGATCAGCACCTCTTTGCCCTGCCACCAGTTGGAGGTATCGACCACCAGCCAGCGCAGGCTCCAGTCGCCATCGTCCACAAGCACATCCGCCAGATGGCCAATCTCGCCATCGGTGGCGTGGATATGATAGCCGGTCAGCACGTCGATGCTGCGCAGATGGGCATCCTCGGCGTCGCGCTGCATTTGCAGGATTTCATCCTGGCGTGAGGTCGTGGCCGGAGTGGGTGGCGCAAAGGCCATGCCGCCCCAATAGCCATAGCCGCTGACATACTCGGCCGTCCCCCAATAGGGGCTGAAGCCGTAATAGTCATAGATGTTGGATTCCAGCTGCCGCGACACAGGCAGATGGGTGTCGACATCCGGGCTGTTCTTGACCTGCGCCATGGTCAGGCGCACCGCAAGGGTCCGCGCCTCGACGTCCGGCTGGCCCAGCGCCGCGGCGGGCAACAACACCTGCCGGTTGAACAGCCAGTTTCCCGTCTCGACCACCAGCCAGCGGGCGGTCCAACTGCCATCGTCAAACAGAAGGTCGCTGACCGTCCCGATCGGACCATCGCTCGCCTCGACGCTGTAACCCTTGGTCTGTGAGGCCTTGATCAACATGTCACCACTCCTTCAGTGCCGCAGCACCCTGACAACGAAACCCGAAGCCATTGATTGGCCAACATTTTGCCCAACCTCCGACGGATCATCGCCCAATTTAGACCGAAATTGCCCGGCAACGTCCTGACGCAGGTTGGCGGCGCCCGACTATTTTTGCGATCCGGGATCCTGCACGAACAGCGGTTCGCGGAATGGGCTGAAACCAGCTCGATTTCGTCCGCCAAAGGGCGTTATATTGACGTGAAATACAACTTAAGCGGGAACACCGGGCGAAGAACCGTCTATCAAGCACTCCCCCCAAGGGCATCGCGCAGACCGGGCAGGCCAGCCCCGCCGCAAGCAACAGGCTGGGCCGCCTTCTGGCCCGGGCCACCCGCGCGCATGACCTGCCACAGCAAAGGGGACCGCCATGGTCACTGATCGACGTCCCAAGCAGACTTTTGCGCCGAGGGTTCAATGACATTGCCCTTGCCCGCTGACCTCAAGGCCGAGCCGGTCGTTCAGGCCGTTGCCCTCGCCGCCCATGCGGCCCCCCAGCCCATCAGCGCTGCGGCCGAAGCCGCCCCGCTGGCCGACGCCCCGCCCGCAGCCCCGCCCGCCGCGACCGACATCACCGTCGCCGCAGGCACCAGCGCGGCCACCCTGCAATCGCTGATCGACAGGGCCGCCGCCGGCACCGTCATCAGGCTGGACGCCGGGCATTTCGCGTTCGACCGCACCATCACCGTTGCGCGCGACGATATTTCCGTGATTGGCGCGGGGTCGGGCAAGACCATCATCGACGTGCCCTCCACCCTCGGGGCAGAGGCTATTCACATCGGACAGGCGACCCGGACCGGCAGCTACGGCATCACCGCCGATGTGGCGGAAGGCAGCACGGTCCTGACCCTGAACGGCCCGCACAGTCTGGTCGCGGGCGATTACATTTACATCTCGCGCGCCAGCACCACCGCCTTCTTCGACCAGATCGGCGACCACACCTGGCGCAACACCGATGTGCCCCTGCGCAACACGCTGGCCCAGGTGCAATCGGTCGATGGCAACACCATCACCCTCGCCTCGGGCGTCAAGTTCGACTATGTGCCGGGCGAAACCTCCGTCAGCGAAATCTCGATGGCCGAGCGGGTGACGGTCGGCGGCTTTTCGGTCAGCTATGGTCTGACGCCGGCCAACCCCTCGACCTTCGCCAACACGATGGGCGCATATGACCGCGACGCCGTGGTGCAGGTCGAAGGCACGGCGAACCTGCATCTGTTCGACATCACCGCGCAGGATGTCCCCTCGATCGGGGTCAATGTCGCAAGCTCTGTCCATGCCACGGTGGATGGCATGACGATGACCGGGTCGCACAACAAGGGCGACGGCGGCAACGGTTACGCCCTGCAGATCCGGGATGTCTTCGACAGCGTCTTCACCAACCTGACCGATCAGGACATGCGGCATTCCGTGGTCTTCGCCTCGTTCACCTCGGCCGTGGGCAACTATGTCCATGTCCTGTCCACCGACCGCGACGTGAATTTCCACGGCGGGCGCGATCATGACAACACGGTCGTCGTCGACACCTCGATCCGCGATGCCAATTCCGACATCATCGGGTCATCGTGGTTCATCAACACCACCGGCACCCACTACGGCACCGCCACCGATCCCAGCACCAACATCATCCACTTCGGCCATGTCTCTGGCACGCGGCTGGCGGACGATGTTCAAGGCTATGACACCGGCAGTTGGCTGGACGGCAAGGCCGGCAATGACACCCTGACCGGCGGTGCGGGCAATGATCTTCTGGTCGGCGGCGCAGGCAAGGACGTGATCCGCGGCGGCGCCGGCGAGGATATCGCGGCCTACACCGGCCTGCGGGCCAACTTCACCATCACCACCGCGCCCGATGGCCTGCACATCACCGACAAGGTCGGCGGCCAGTCAAGCGATGTCCTCACCGGGGTCGAGTGGCTGAAGTTCGACGACGGCGCCCTGCGCGTCGCAGACATGAGCTTGCATCCCTTGACCGACCTTGACGGCATCTTCGCCGGACCCGGTGCCGCGCCCCCCGATCCGGTCATCCCTGACCCACCGCCACCCCCACCTCCTCCGCCACCTCCTCCGCCACCGCCTCCCCCACCGCCACCGCCCCCCGGCCCGCCGGAACTGACTGGCACCGCCGGGGCTGATACCTTCAACGTCACCGTATTGGGCACCGTCGTGCACGGGCTTGGCGGCACCGACACCGTGAATTCCACCGTGGATTTCACCCTGCCCTCGGATGTGGAGCGTTTGACCCTGATCGGCAGTGGCGCCATCAGCGGCACGGGCTCCGATCTCGACAACCAGATCAAGGGCAATGATGCGGCCAACGTGATTCTGGGCATGGCGGGGCGAGACAAACTTGATGGCGGCGGAGGCGATGACCAGATCTTCGGCGGCGATGGCAACGACACGCTCTCGGGCGGCGCGGGCAATGACGTGATCGACGGCGGCGCAGGGCGCGACAAGATGAAGGGCGATGCCGGGTCCGATACCTTCGTCTTTGACCACGCCACGGACAGCACCCTGGCCGCCGCGGATCAGATCAAAAGCTTCCAGACCGGCCTAGACCATGTCGATCTGTCGGGCATCGACGCCAACACGCTGATTTCAGGCGATCAGGCCTTCGCCTGGGCCAATGGCCCGGGCGGGCCGGGGGCCCTGTGGCTTGTCAAGGGCAGCCTTTCTGGCGACATCGACGGCGACGGTGTGGCCGACTTTGCCATCGTCGTCGGCAAGCACCTCGTCCACACCGACGTCATCCTGTAACCCCGACCCGCGCCGCCGCATCGGCGCGGGTCAGCCTCTGTCGTGAAATCTTCACGACGATGAGGCCACAGCGTCACACTCAACCGTTACGCCCCGGCCAAAGACCCGGAGGCGCCCCTTGCTGCACGTCACAAACCTTACCCGGATGTTCGGCCCCAAGGCCGCCGTGGACAGTGCCAGCTTCTCGGTCGCCACATCCGCTTTCGTCGGCATCATCGGGCGTTCGGGGGCTGGCAAATCCACCCTGTTGCGCATGATGAACCGCCTGACCGACGCCACCTCGGGGCAGATCCTGTTCGAGGGCCGCGACGTGCTGGCCACGCAAGGCGCAGCCAAGCGGGCCTGGCAAAGCCAGTGCGCCATGATCTTCCAGCAGTTCAACCTTGTGCCGCGGATGGATGTGGCCTCCAACGTGCTGCACGGGCTGTTGAACCGCCGCTCCACCCTGTCCACCCTCTTCAGCCTGTGGCCGCAGGCCGATATCCTGAGGGCGCTGTCGATCCTCGACCGTCTGGGCATCGCCGAACAGGCCGCCAAGCGGGCCGAGGCGCTGTCGGGCGGCCAGCAACAGCGCGTCGCCATCGCCCGCGCGCTGATGCAGGACCCCAAGGTCATCCTTGCCGATGAACCGATCGCCTCGCTGGACCCGATGAACGCACAGCTGGTGATGGACACCCTGCGCCGCATCCATGACGAGGACGGCCGCATGGTGATCGCCAACCTGCACACGCTGGATACCGCCCGGCGCTATTGCGACCGCGTGATCGGCATGCGCGACGGACGCATCGTGTTTGACGGCACGCCCGATCAGCTTTCGACCAGCGCCGCCCGCGACATCTACGGCGCCGACGACCGCTTCAACGAAAGCGCCACCTCCACCGCCATCACAGCCCCCTCCGCAGAAGGCGACCAAGCCTATGCCGAGGCGATGCTGCACTAGGTTCCACCCCGGCCCCTCAGGGCCAATACCCGGAGACGACCATGAAAAAGCTGCTTGCCATTCTCGCCGCCACCACTGCCTTTACGGGCTTTGCCCAAGCCGACACGATCACCCAGTTCAACATCGGCGTTCTGGGCGGCGAAAACGCCCAAGACCGCATCACTGGCAATGAATGCTACCGCAAAGCCATCGAAGACGCGCTGGGCGTGCCGGTCAAGCTGTTCACCCCGGCCGACTATGATGGCGTGATCCAGGGCCTTCTGGGCGGCACGCTGGACATGGCCTGGCTGGGCGCTTCGGCCTATGCCAAGATCGCCCTGACCGACCCCAAGGCGGTTGACGTCAAGCTGATCGCGCAAAACGTCGATGGGACGCAAGGGTACTATTCCATCGGCATCGCCAACAAGAAGTCCGGCATCACCTCGATGGACACGGCCAAGGGCCATTCCTTCGCCTATGCCGACCCGAACTCCACCTCGGGCTATCTGGTTCCGGCGTCGGAACTGACCGCAAAGTACGGCGACCTTACCAAGTATTTCTCCTCGACCGTGTTTTCGGGCGGCCATGAACAGACCATCGTTGGCGTGAACAACGGCACCTATGACGCTGGGGTCACCAACGCCGACATGATCGGCAACTTCGCCGACGGCTACACCTCGGGGGCTTTGCGCAAGGCGGTCGATGGCGGTCTGGTCGACATGAACAACCTGGTCGAGATCTGGCACTCGGCCCTGATCCCGAACGGCCCCTTCGTCGTGCGCGCCGCCCTGCCGCAAGACGTCAAGGACAAGGTCACCGCGATCACCGCTGGCCTGCCGGAAAAAGACCACGCCTGCGCCACTTCGGTGAACGGCGGCGACATGAAGGCCTTCGTCCCGGTCGACCCCGCGATCTATGCTGGCATTCTGGAAGCCCGCAAACTGCAAGACAAGAAGAACTGAATTTCAGCATCCACGGCCGGGCCCCGCAAGGGGTCCGGCATTTCCTTTGGGGGCCTTATGGTCGATCTCGCCTTCGGACCGGAACCGGGAAAGCGCCCTGACAGGACAGACCCGCGCCAAGCCTATCTGCAGATGATCCGCCAGCGGCGGCTTTACGGCGCCGTCCTGCTGGTGCTGTTGCTGGCCCTTCTGTCCACCGGCTTCCACCTCGCCGAAACCCGCAATGCCGGCGGCTTCTTGAACGGCCTGCCGATGCTGCCCGCCTTCCCGCGCGAAATCCTGACCGAGGCTTGGGCCAACCGTGCCAACCTGCCCGGCCTTGCGCTGCACGTCCTGCCCTCGCTGCTGGAAACCCTGAACATCGCCGCCGTCGCCACCCTGATCGGCGGCCTGACCGCAGCCCTTCTGGCCCTGCTGTCAACCCGCGGCCTCGCCCCCGTCCCCCGCCTGACACCCGTGCTCCGCCGCACGATGGACGCCCTGCGCGCCCTGCCTGACGTGGTGATCGCGCTGGTGCTGATCTACATCCTTGGCGGCGGCCCGATCCCCGCCGTCATCGCCATCGCCATCCACACCTCGGGCGCGCTTGGCAAGCTGTTCTCCGAGGTCGCTGAAAACGCTGACCTCAAACCGGTCGAGGGCCTGACCTCCACCGGCGCCACCTGGGGCCAGTGCGTCGGGCTGGGCGTGCTGCCGCAGGTCGCGCCGAACTGGGCCAGTTACCTTCTGATGCGGTTCGAGATCAACGTGCGCGCCTCGGCCATCCTTGGCTTCGTCGGTCAGGGCGGCATCGGCTATGACCTGAAGGTCGCCATGCAATGGGGTCAGGGCCGCTACGATCAGGTCGTCGCCATTTTCCTGCTGCTCTTCCTGACCATCGTGCTGATCGACCAGACCTCCGACCGCCTGCGCACCCGCCTGACGACAGGAGCCTTCCATGGCTGACGCCCCCGGGATCACCGCCCCTTTGATCACCGCCCCTTTGATCACCGCCCGCCTGATCGCCCAAGTCGAAGCCAGCTTCCGGCGCCGCAAGGTCATGGCCTTCGCCATCCCGGCCCTGATCCTCGCCTATCTCCTCTACGCCGCGATATCCTTTGACATCCTCGGCGTCGCCGCCCGCGCGCGGATGGACAATGCCCGGATCCTGCTCTCCGATTTCTGGAGCTATCAGGTCCACGTCACCCGCGACAACCGGACCGGCCGCATCTCTTCCTCCATCGACGGCGACCTGCGCTATTCCTATGCCCCCGACTGGGTCGAAACCCAAGGCGACATCACCCGGATCGACCTTGGCCAAGGCAACCTTGTCACCTACGACGCGGGTGGCGCGCAGTATGTCATCCCCGGCTACGGCACCATCGCCATCACTTCCACCGACGGCCACCTGACCCTCACCGCCCCGCGCCCCCTGCCCGACTGGATCAGCGCCTCGGACAGTCGCGTGGGGGTCACCACCCCGGCGGGCCGGTTCAACTACACCAAGTCCAAGGTCGAGACGCTGCGCGCCTTCCCCGGGTGGGAGCTGTTCTTCTTCACCTTCGACAGCCCCTTCTACGGCAAAAGCCTTGGCCAACTGCTGGACCTGTCCCTGTGGCAACCCCGTCTTGACCCCGCCCGATCCAATGTCTCAGCCATCGCCCAGGATATCCTGCAGAACTCCATGTGGCACCACGCCGAGGTCTTCTGGGCCCTGTTTGAAACCCTTCTGATGGCCTTCCTTGGCACCTTCACCGCGGCCCTGATCGCCCTGCCGCTCAGCTTCCTGGCCGCCTCCAACATGATGCCCCTTCGTCCCCTGCGCTTTGGCGTGCGGCGCATCTTCGATTTCATCCGCGGCCTCGATGCCCTGATCTGGACCCTGATCCTTGTGCGCGCCTTCGGACCCGGCCCGATGACCGGTGCCTTGGCCATCTTGATGACCGACACCGGCTATTTCGGCAAAACCTTCTCGGAAGCCTTGGAAAACATTGACGAGAAACAGGTCGAAGGCATCCGCTCCACCGGCGCCAATGCCCTGCAACGCGCCCGCTTCGGCATCTTGCCGCAAGTTCTGCCGATCCTGCTCTCGCAAGTCCTCTACAATTTCGAATCCAACACCCGCAGTGCCACCGTGATCGGCGCCATTGTCGGTGGCGGCATCGGCCTTCTGCTCACCCAAGCCATCCAGACCCAGAAGGATTGGGAGGATGTTGCCTACTACCTCATCCTCATCGTCGCGATGGTGATGCTGATGGACTGGCTCTCCGGCCTCATACGCCGCAAACTCATCAAAGGCTGACCCATGCCCAGACTCTCGCCCACCGCACCCGTCATCCACCCCAATTGCCGCCTGCACGACAGCCATTTCGGCGCCTATTGCGAGGTGGGCGAGGGCAGCCGCATCCTGCATTCGACCTTTGAAGATTACGCCTATTGCGACCACCTTGCCGATATCGCCAACACCACCGTCGGCAAATTCGCCAACATCGCGGCCATGACGCGGATCGGCCCCACCGACCACCCCTATGAGAACGCCTCGCTGCATCATTTTCTCTACCGGTCTGAATCCTACTGGGACGATGCCGAGGATGATCAGGACTTCTTCGCCCGCCGCCGCGCACGCCGCACGGTGATCGGGCCGGACACCTGGCTCGGCCACGGCGCGATCGTGAAGCCAGAGGTGACCATCGGCGCCGGTGCCATCATCGCCTCGGGTGCTGTGGTGACCAAAGACGTTGCCCCTTACATGATCGTGGCGGGCATCCCCGCCACCCCTTTGCGCGCCCGCTTCACCCCGCAAATCGCCGACCGCATGCAGGCCCTCGCCTGGTGGGACTGGAGCCATGATCGCCTGCGTCAGGCCCTGCCCGACTTCCGGGCCCTGCCTGCCGAAGCCTTCCTTGAGAAATACGAGGCTTAGCCCAGACGGGGCTAAACCGCCTTGGCAAACCGCACGACAAACCCGCCCCGGAACGGCTCCGTCGCGGTGATGGCAAAGCCATAACGCTGATAAAACCGCACATTGCTGTCCAGCGCCGCATTGGTCAAAAGCCGCAGCTCTGGAAGGCCCGCTTCGCGCGCCTGCGCCTCGGCCAGACCCAACAGTCTTTGGCCCAGCCCCCTGCCCTGCAGGTCCGACCGGACGGCGATATTCTCCACCCAAAGATGGTCCGCTTCGGCCACGGTTTCCAGCACCCCGGCCAGCAGGTCAGCGTCAAACGCCAGCACAAACCGATGCGAGTGCAAGGCCGCGTCGTAATCCGCCGTCATCGGCAAAGGCTCGCGCCCCATGACCGGCACCCACTTGGCATAGGCCGCCCGCACAAAGTTGCGGATCAGGCCGGCATCCTGCGAGAGTCCGGGGCGAAGGGTGAATTCGGCGTTGTCCATGGCGCGAACCTCATCAAAGGCACGCCCGATGTCAAGCCGCAGGCCGGGCAATCCGGCGTAAACAAAAGGTTAACAAAATTTGTGATATACAACTATATCAAAGCCTTAACACCGATTGCACGCGTGCAATCCTACTCCGCTGCAATCTGATCTTCCTCGGTCAGGGCGGAAATCACCCTCGGCTGCGCCAGAAACCGCCGCGCCGCCTCTCCGGCCAGATAGGTCAACCGCCCGCCACAAATCGTCGCCTCGATCCGACGCGAGGCCGCATCAACCACCACCAGATCCGCCCGCAGGCCCGGCTCCAACCGGCCCCGGTCCGTCATCCGCAAGATCTCGGCCGGACCGGAGGAGACCAATCCCCAAGCCTGCGCCAGGCTCAAGATCCCCCGGTCGACCAGCGCCCAGACCGCCAGCGGCAGGGCCGGCACATGATAGTCCGACACCAGCGCATCACATAACCCCGCCGCCACCAGATCGGTCGCCGAGGCATTTCCCGCCTGCGACTGCCCCCGCACCACATTCGGCGCGCCCATGATCACCGGGCTGAACATCGCATGCGCCGCCGTCGCCGCCCGCATCGTCAGCGGAAACTCCGCGACGGTGGCACCAATCATCCGAAACTTCTCGCGCGTTTCACCGTCCGGATCGTCATGGCTGCCATAAACCACACCCATCGCATCAAACGCCTCCGCCAACCGACACAGAGAGCGGGCCACCTCGGCCCGGGCATCGCGCGCCACCTGAATCGCCTCGGCGAGTTCTTCGGGGGTCTTGCCGACCTTGCGGGCCCAATGTTCAAACGCGCCGGGGGCCACGCGCGACATCTGGAAACCCTCCTCCAGATGGTCGTTGAAGACGACATATCCCACGCCAAACCGCCGCACGACCGCGATCAGGCGCTGGGTTTCGCGGACCAGATGGGTCTCGGCCCGGATCTGCACGCGCAGGTCGGTCAACATCTGCGGGCGATAGGCCTCCAGCGCCGTCAGAACCGCCTCGCACTGATCAGGCGCACGCGGCCCGCCCTCCCAACTCCAACTCGCCGCCAGATAGGCCGTTGTCACCCCATGGCTTGCCGCCTCGCGGTCAAAGCTGGCCAGACCGGTCGCAAGCGGAAACGGCGCCGAGGGACGCGGGGTCATGTGGTGTTCAAACCCGTCGCCATGCAGGTCGATGATGCCGGGCAGGATCAGAAACCCCGACAGGTCCACCTCTGGCAAGGGCCCGCGCACAAGCCTGCCCCCCGCCAGCCCAAGCGAGCGCCATTGCATCTCGCCCTCTCGCAAGACTTGGGCTCCGGTCAAACGCAGGGGGGGCAACAGGGTCATTGTCACATCCGTTGGAAGGGGTTTCCTGTGGATAATCCTCTTGCGCAACGATCACGTGACACTCAGTCGGGGATCACCGTCAAAGTCACCCGATCGCCGACGAAATAGGTGATGCCGAACTCGATCGGCCTGCCCGCGCCATCGACATTCACCGTAACCGAGCGCAGCAGGGGCGCGCCGGGCTGCACCTGCAGATGCCCCGCCTGCACCGCATCCGCCAGCTTCGCGGTCAGCCTTGTGCTGGCGCGGGTATAGTCGGCGACCCCGGCCTCGGCCAAGGCCGCAGTGATCGAACCGCGCCGCGCCATCGCCTCGGGGAACGCGGGCAGGCGGTCGGCGGGCAGGACGGACTGGAACAGGCCCATCGGCAGACCATCCGCCAACGAGACCCCCTCGACCAGATGCACCGCCGCCCCTGCTGGCAGGTCCAGCGCCTCGGCCTCGGCTGGGCTGGCGGGGCGGGTTTCCAGCCGCAGCACCCGGCGCGAGGGCGTGCGGCCCGAGGCCAGGACGTTTTGATGAAAGCGCACCCGACGGCCCAAAGGGTAATCCGTGGGGGTCGAGGTGACAAACACCCCCGCCCCGCGACGGGACTGCACCAACCCCGCCTCGGCCAAAGCGGCCAGTGCATGCCGCACCGTGTGGCGGTTCACGCCGAACCGCTCGGCCAGTTGCGCCTCGGTCGGCAATTTCATGCCGGGACCATAGTTGCCCACCGCAATTTCCGCCGTCAACGCCTGGGTGATCGCCTGCCAGATGGGGGATCGGGTCATGTGTTACACAAACTTCATGTGCATTTCCGGAGCGATGCGGCTATAAGTTGTCTAGTTGTATAGTACCATAGACAACTTGGCAAGATGTCGGAACCCAAATGACCTCCTTCCCGCCTGACCACAAAGACCGCCAAAGCTGGATGGGCCTCTTGGCCCGCGCCGATGCAAAGCGGCTGAAAATCCTGCTGCCCGACCTGCCCCCCCATGACCTGCTGCGCGGCCCGGACGTTGGCGCGGTGATGGTGCGCGGACGGGTTGGCGGCACCGGTCAGCCCTTCAATCTGGGAGAGATGACCGTGACGCGTTGCTCGCTTCGGGTGGAGGGTGCGGTGGGTCATGCCCATGTGCAGGGGCGCGACAAGGCCCATGCGATCCGGGCTGCCGTGGTGGATGCCTTGATGCAGACCGCGCAGGCGCAAGCCCTGCGCAGCACCGTTCTGGCACCGCTGCATGCCGAAGAAGCGGCCACCCGCGCCCTGCGCGCCGCCAAGGCGGCAGCGACCAAGGTCGAATTCTTCACCCTTGTCCGCGGAGAAGACAAATGACACCTGAAGCCTTGACGGGGGGCTTTCAGGCCGCGCCCATCCAATCCGCCCGCGCCTTTCGTGCCGCATTGGAGGCGATGGCCCGGCCGGGCACGCTGTGGACCGTGGAAGGTGCAGCACCCCCGGCTCCGCTTTCGGTGGCCGCAGGTGTGCTGATCCTGACGCTGTGCGATGGCACGACACCGCTGCACCTTGGGGCCTCGCTGGACCATGACCTGATGCGCGATTGGGTGACGTTTCACACCGGCGCACCGCTTGTGACCGCTGAAGCAGCGCGGTTTGCGGTGGGGACCTGGGCAGACCTGACCCCGGTCAGCCGCTTTGCCATCGGGCTGCCGGATTACCCCGACCGCTCTGCCACGTTGATCGTTGAGGTGGAGGTGCTGGGCGCACATGGCCCGCGCCTGACCGGACCGGGGATTGCCGACGCGGCCCGTCTGTCGCTGCCCGAAACCGCCGCCTTCGTGGCCAACCGGGCGCTGTTCCCGCAAGGCTTTGACACCTACCTGACCTGCGGGACCACCCTCGCCGGTCTGCCGCGCAGCACCATCGTGGAGGCCGTCTGATGTATGTGGCTGTCAAAGGGGGCGAACGGGCGATTGATGCCGCGCATGCCTGGCTGGCCGAGGAACGGCGCGGCAATGCGTCGGTCGCCGAACTGTCCGTCGCCCAGATCCGCGAGCAGCTGGCTTTGGCCGTGAACCGCGTGATGGCGGAGGGGTCCTTGTACGACCCCGATCTGGCGGCGCTGGCGATCAAACAGGCCCGGGGCGATCTGATCGAGGCGATCTTCCTGATCCGTGCTTACCGCACCACCCTGCCGCGACTGGGGGCCTCGTTGCCGGTTGAGACGGCGGAGATGGCCGTATCACGCCGGATTTCTGCCACCTTCAAGGACTTGCCCGGCGGACAGATCCTCGGGCCAACCTTTGACTACACCCACCGCCTGCTGGATTTCAAACTGGCGGCGGAGGGGGACGTGACAGTGGCCCCGACCGCTCCGGCCAGTTTGGAGCCGGTGCCGCATGTGACCGGGATGCTGGGCCGCGACGGGCTGATCCAGTCTGAACTCTCAGGCGACGACGTACCGCCAGACCTGACGCGAGAGCCGATGGAACTGCCCGCCTCACGCGCGCTGCGGTTGCAGGCGATCACGCGGGGGGATGAGGGGTTCATCCTGTCGATGGCCTATTCCACCCAACGCGGCTACGGGCGCACCCATGCCTTTGTCGGCGAGTTGCGGATTGGCACGGTGGCGGTGGAGATGGATATCCCGGAACTGGGGTTTGCAGTCGAAATCGGCGAGGTGGAACTGACCGAATGCGAAACCGTCAACCAGTTCAAAGGCACCAAGACCGAGCCGCCGCAGTTCACGCGCGGCTATGGGCTGGTGTTCGGCCAGACCGAGCGGAAGGCAATTGCGATGTCTTTGGTCGACCGGGCGCTCCGCTGGAAGGAACTGGGCGAGGACTACACGGGCGCCCCGGCGCAGGATGAGGAATTCGTGCTGATGCACGCAGACAACATCCAGGCCACCGGGTTTCTCGAACACATCAAGCTGCCGCATTACGTTGATTTTCAAGCGGAGCTGGAGCTGGTGCGCAAGTTGCGGCGCGAGGCTTTGGGCCGGCAGGAGGCTGCGGAATGAACGGCCTAACCACGCTTCCACGGAGCGTCAGCTGCTTTCGTATCGGCCTTCTGCTGTGTCGCGGCCTCAATTTGTCGGGTCTTTGCCCGAATGAGGCGAGCAAACAAGTAGATGAAATACCCAATAACGCCGAAGAAGATCAGGAAAACAACCAATACAATCGAAGCAGAGGACTGGTGCATCGTGTATTCCTTTTAGCCGTGGGTCCCAACCATGTCCTCTGACTATAACTTCGCTTACCTCGACGAGCAAACCAAACGGATGATCCGCCGCGCCATTCTGAAAGGGGTGGCGATCCCCGGCTATCAGGTTCCCTTCGCCAGCCGCGAGATGCCGATGCCTTACGGCTGGGGTACGGGTGGCGTGCAGGTGACGGCGGCCTGTCTGGTGCCGGAAGATCGGCTGAAGGTGATTGATCAGGGGGCGGATGATACCACGAATGCCGTCTCGATCCGGCGGTTTTTTCAGCGCACGGCGGGGGTGGCCGTGACCGAAGCCACTGCCGAGGCGACGGTGATCCAGACCCGGCATCGCATTCCAGAGACGCCTTTGCGGGAAGGCCAGATCCTTGTTTATCAGGTGCCGATCCCGGAACCCCTGCGCTTTCTGGAACCGAGGGAGACCGAGACCCGCAAGATGCATGAACTGGAAGATTACGGCCTGATGCATGTCAAGCTGTATGAAGACATCGCACGGCATGGACAGATTGCCACCTCCTACGATTACCCGGTCAAGGTCGAGGGGCGTTACGTCATGGACCCCTCGCCGATCCCGAAGTTCGACAATCCCAAGCTGTCGGGCAACCCCGCGATCCAGCTGTTCGGGGCGGGGCGTGAGCAGCGCATCTATGCGCTGCCGCCCTATGCGCGGGCGATCTCGCTGGATTTCGAGGATCATCCTTTTATCGCCTCCAAAGCCGACCACGCCTGCGATCTTTGTGCGGCTGAGGGCAGCTACCTGGACGAAGTGATCACCGATGACCAAGGCAGCCGGATGTTCGTCTGCTCTGACACCGATTTCTGCCGGGGGCGGCGGGACACAGGACATGTCGGGCGGCTGGGCACTGTCGGGGGAGGCCAGTGATGGATATGCGTGTGAGGGACGCGATGACACCGCAGCCGCTTTTGTCGGTGCAGGGCCTGTCCAAGTTCTATGGGGCAAGGATCGGCTGTGACGCCGTGTCTTTCGACCTGTTTCCGGGCGAGGTTCTGGGGATTGTCGGCGAAAGCGGGTCGGGCAAATCCACGCTTCTGTCCTGTCTTGCCGGGCATCTGGTGCCGGATCGGGGCAAGGTGATCTTTGATACCACGGCTGGCCCCCGAGATACCGTGCTGATGGGCGAAGCGGAGCGGCGCCGGTTGGCCCGCACCGATTGGGCCTTTGTGCATCAGAACCCGCGGGATGGATTGCGCATGGGTGTCTCGGCCGGCGGCAATGTCGGCGAGCGGCTGATGGCGGTGGGCGCACGGCACTATGGCGAGATCAGGGCCCAGGCGGTCGACTGGCTCGGCCGGGTCGAGATCGCGGCGGACCGGATTGATGACCGGCCCTCGGCTTTTTCGGGTGGGATGCAGCAGCGGCTGCAGATTGCGCGCAATCTGGTGACCGGGCCAAGGCTGGTGTTCATGGATGAGCCGACGGGCGGCTTGGATGTCTCGGTGCAGGCGCGCCTTCTGGACTTATTGCGCGGATTGGTGCGGCAGATGGGGCTTTCGGCGGTGATCGTGACGCATGATCTGGCGGTGGTCAGGCTGCTGGCGGATCGGCTTATGGTGATGAAAGGCGGGCATGTGGTCGAACAAGGCCTGACAGATCAGGTGCTGGATGATCCGCAGCATGACTATACCCAACTTCTGGTCTCCTCGGTTCTGCAGGTGTGACATGATCACGATTTCCAATCTTTCCAAAAGCTTCACCCTGCACAACCAAGGCGGTGCCGTCATTCCGGTGATGCAGGATGCGGCCCTTGCCGTGGCACCCGGAGAGTGTCTGGGGCTGATAGGCGCCTCTGGCTCTGGCAAATCCACGTTGATGCGGATGATCTGGGGCAATTATCTGGCGGCTTCGGGGTCGATCATGGTGGGCGGCGTGGATGTCGCCAAGGCGGCCCCGCGTGAAATCATCGCCTTGCGCCGGGGGACGTTGGGCTATGTCAGCCAATTCCTGCGGGTTGTCCCGCGCGTGCCGACGGTGGATGTGGTCGCAGAGCCCTTGCTGACTCTGGGCGTTCCGGCCAAGGAGGCGCGAGCGCGGGCCGAGGCGTTGCTGGCGCAGTTGAACATCCCCGAGCGGCTGTGGGCGCTGTCACCCACGACTTTTTCGGGGGGCGAACAGCAGCGGGTCAACATCGCGCGCGGCTTTGCGTACCCCTCTCCAGCCCTGCTGCTGGATGAACCAACCGCCAGCCTGGATGCCGTCAACCGCGAGGTTGTGCTGACCCTGATCGAGGCCGCAAAGGCGCGCGGTGCGGCGATCATCGGCATCTTCCATGACGAGGCGGCGCGGGCGCGGTTGTGTGACCGGCTGGTCGACGTGACCGCCTTCACGCCAGCGCTGCCAGCATGACGGGGTTTTCAGCATGACGGGGTTTTCAGCATGACGGGCCGGGTCTTTGCCGTGGTGGGGCCTTCGGGGGCGGGGAAGGACACCTTGCTTGCGGGGGCAGTTGCCGCCTCGCCCATCCTGCACTGGGCGCGGCGTACCATAACCCGGCCCGAGGCCTTGGGCAGCGAACCCTTCGAGGGCGTCACGCCCGAGGAGTTTGATTTCTTGAGCCAAGCTGGGGTCTTTGCTCTGCAGTGGCCGGCCCATGGGCTGCGGTATGGCATCCGGGTGGGTGAATTTGCCGGGCTGGCCAAGGGTGTGGACGTGCTGTTCAACGGCTCGCGGGCGGCCTTGCCGATGGCGGTGGAGCGCTTCCCGAACCTGATCGTGCTACGCATTTCTGCCCCGTCGAAGGTGCTGGCAGAGCGGCTGGCCGCACGCGGTCGCGAATCCGCGGCAGATATCGAAGCAAGACTGGCGCGCGCGTCCTATGATGTGCCGGCGAACCTGCCGGTCATCGACATTGCCAACGATTCCACGCCGCAAACCGGTATCGCGCGGCTGCTGGCCGCCCTTCAGGCGAGGGTGTAGCGGTGCAAAAGGTGAAAGCGGCCGTCCTGACCTTCGCCAAAAAGGCAAAGCGCATCCAGACAGAAGGGCTGCGGCAGGTGCGGCGCAAAATGCTGCTCGGCCAAGGGCCGCAAGGCGGCGTGGTCTTCAGCCGACAGCGGGCCGGACAGGGTCAGATGAAAGCGGAACTCCTCCATCACATGGGGATAACCGTAACGCGCCAAAAGGTCGCGCTGGCGCAGGGTAAGGCGATCCGGGCGGCGGCGCGCCATCTCGGTTTCGGTCAGGGGCGCGCGGAAATGGTCAAGCTCCGCCACAACCTTGGCAGCAAGATCGCAAAGTCCCGCGCTGCCGCCCAAAGGGACCAAGGCGAGAAACCCGTCCAGATCAAGGAAGCGCAGCCCGGGAAACGTCAATCGGGGCAAACCGGTGGCAAGATCCGCAATGGCTTCGCAAAGGCCTGCAAAATCAGCAGTTTCAGCCAACCGGAACGGGGCTTTGAGGGTGCCATGGAAGCCGTATTTGCGCGGCTCGGCGGTCAGTTCGGCAAGGTTCAACCCCAAGGCGGGATGAGCTTTGGCCACACCCAAGGCCGGGTCCCAGCCCAGCCAGCTTGCGGCGGCATCGGCGAAAGGTCCCGGTTCAGGCGCATAGTAGACGGCGTAGCGTTTCATCTGTTCCATGGCGGTCCGGTTACCTTGGCTTTGTCACACTTCTGTGACGCAGGCCGGACAAAGCTGCAAGATCATCCAACCTCAAGGCCCTTTGCATGACCGAAACGATCCTTGCCAACGCCACCCTTGTCCTGCCGGATGAAGTGTTTACGGGATCTCTGCGCCTGTCGGGCGGCATCATCGCCGCGATCGACCGGGGCGCCAGCGTGCCACCGGGGGCGGTGGATTGCGGCGGTGATCTGGTGCTGCCGGGTCTGATCGAGTTGCACACCGACAATCTGGAACGCCATATCGAACCGCGCCCGAAAGTGCACTTCCCCCATGCCGGGGCGATCCTGGCTCATGACGGAGAGTTGGCCTCGACCGGGATCACCACGGTTTTTGACGCGCTGCGGGTGGGGTCGATCGTCTCGAAGGGCAAGGCATCCTATGGCGAATATGCCCGGCGGCTGATGGATGAAATCCAGTCGATGCGGCAAGAGGGGGCCCTGCGGATCAATCACTTGCTGCACCTTCGGGCCGAGGTCTGTTCGGAAACCCTGATCGAAGAGTTGGCGAAGTTCGGCCCCGCCGATGGCATCGGCATCCTGAGCCTGATGGATCACACCCCCGGCCAACGCCAGTTCCGCAGCCTGGATCAGTTGCGCAATTACGTGCGTGGCAAGCACGGGCTGGGCGAAGAAGAGTTCCTGCTGCACGTGGCCGCGCAACAGGCGCTGTCTGACAGGTTCGGCGCGGCACACGAGGTGGCAGCCGTAGCAGAGGCCCGCCGGTTCGGCGCCGTTCTGGCCAGCCATGACGATACGACGGCAGAGCAAGTCGCCATCTCGGCCGGTCACGGCGTGACCTTTGCCGAATTCCCGACCACGGTGGAAGCGGCGCTGGCCTGCCGTGCCCGGGGAATCAAGGTGATGATGGGGGCGCCGAACCTGATCCGGGGCGGCTCACATTCTGGCAATGTCGCGGCAGGGCATCTGGCCGAGTTGGATCTGCTCGACATTCTGTCTTCAGACTATGTGCCTGCCAGTCTGTTGACCGCAGCACTGGCACTGGGCGATCAGTGGGGCGATGTGGCGCGGGGCGTGGCCACGGTGACTTCGGCGCCAGCCGATGCGACCGGATTGGCCGACCGAGGCCGTCTTAAGCCGGGTCTGCGGGCCGACGTGATCCGCGTCGCCCGGCTGACCAAGGCCGCAGCCGTGCGCGGAGTCTGGGTTGGCGGCCATCGGGTTGCCTAGCGGTCTCGACGGCCGGCGATTTGGGTGTTCCCCGGGTTGAGGTTCCCACCCGGGCTGGTTTCGGTTTGACAGACGGACCTCGGCGATGCGGTCCTTGGACCGCTGGCACGATCAGCGCGCGGGCGCGTGGGGCACGCATTTCACGGGTCATCAGGTTTTCGGCCCTGATGTTGATATTCTGAAACGAAACGTCAGGTCTGCCCCCCCCAAATGGCGAAGACTTAAGGGGAAAGATCATGCAAGCGCCCCACCGGCCAGCCAATAGTCCCACCCCAAGCCTGATATCGGCCCCCCCGACGCCTAAGGGAAAGGATCGGCGGGCTGCCGATGGGAATCGGCTCAAGGCCCCAACTTGCGATGAAAGGTGGCGCGCGAGATCCCCAAGGCGCGCGCCGCAGCCGAGGCATTGCCACCGGCCCGGGCCAGAGCGCGAGCCATAACGGCGCGTTCCCCCTGTTCCAGGGTCGATGGCGCGTCAAGCCCCAGAAGATCAGCGGCGGGCACCGGTTTCTTGGCCAAGTCGCCCTTCAGGCCAAAGTGCAGCCGTGCGGCGCGGGTGGCGCCGATCACCAA
Organism: Stagnihabitans sp.; assembly: GCF_964946895.1. Classification (NCBI taxonomy): domain Bacteria; kingdom Pseudomonadati; phylum Pseudomonadota; class Alphaproteobacteria; order Rhodobacterales; family Paracoccaceae; genus Stagnihabitans; species Stagnihabitans sp. Next base: position 67,247 of record NZ_CBBQHX010000022.1, read on the forward strand.
CTCGTCGCCATCCACCGCCAGAAGCGCGCCCTGGGCCCGGTCGACGCCCGGCGCCATCATCAGCCGGGCCTTGGGGAAGGCCGCCTGAAACAGATCGCTTTCGATCCGCCGCACCGCATCGCCGACGGCATTCGAGATCAGACCGGCAAAGGCCTCACTGGTGGCGGTTCCAGCGGTTGACACGTCCAGCACTGCGATCAACTGCCCCTCGGCATCGTGAACCGGGGCCGAGGAGCAGGACAGGCCGATATTGGCCGACAGGAAATGCTGGTCGCGGTGGATGGTCACCGCCCTGCCCTCTGCCAGACAGGTGCCGATGCCGTTGGTGCCCGCCGCCGCCTCGGACCAGACAGTGCCGGTCCACAAGCCATTCTCCTGGAAATCACGGTCGTGGGCCGATCTGCCACGGCGGTCAACCGGGATGCCCTCGTCACTGGCCAGAATGACACAGCCGCCCAAGGCCCCCACCGCCTGAAACAACCGGTCCAGCGTGGGACCTGCCGCCTGCACCAAAGGGCCCAGCCGGTCGAGCAGGGCACGAAACTCGGCCTCGGTCAGCCGGTCGCGCTGGGTGCGGTGCGACGGGTCTAGCCCGTGGACACTGGCCGAACGCTTCCAGGACGCCACAATAGACGACCGGGCTGCGCCGCCTTTGGCCAGCGCCGCCGCCACGGCGGCCTCGTGGTCGCGCAGGGGATGTGTGGTCAAGGTCGCCTCCTCCGCCACCTGAGCCTTTTATCCCGCCACACTAGCGATTTTGCGACTTGCGTCAAAAGGCAATTCGGTCAGCCAAGCCGCAGGGTGCCAAGGCGTGTACGCTCGCCCGGTCCGGCGCCCGCGCCGGAAACGGGCTGAACATCGGGCCGCCCGGCCAGCGCAAAGCGATAGTTGTCCGCCGCGGGTCCTGCGGGCGGCGGGCTGGCCAAAAAGGCCAGCGCAAGTTCACGGGCGACCTGCGGCGCGGCGGACGACGTGCCTTGCAGGGCAATGAAGCTTCCGGTTCGGGTTCCGCAGGACACGATCCCCGGCAGGGCCGGCGCGCGGTCAGTCGGGGCCGAGACATCGACGCCACGCCCCCCGATCGGCCCGGCACTGGAATAGCGCGCCGCCTGGCCCAGGCTTGCGACAAGCCCCCCGGTGTTGAGCGAGACCGGGCCAGACGCCAACCCGTTCAGCCCGTCGAAACGGTGTGACAGCGTGCCGGGCAGATCCCATTGCGCCAAGGCACCGTCAGCGCCAAAGGCGTCATAGGCGGGGTCAAGCAGCCAGGACTGACGCCCTCCGGTGTGGCCCTGGTCATGATCGGCGTCACGCTGGACACGCAGGGCGATCGGACCGCTTTGGTTGGCGTTGCGACGCACTGTGATGCGCCAGTCGCCTGCCGGGGCAGCCCCGTGGGGGGCGGGCGGCTGGGCATTCGGCTCGGACGGTGCAAGGCAGATGGTCACGCGCCAGCGCGCGCCCCGATAGGAATCCAGCGAAAGCTGGCCCACGGTCCTGCCCGCCACGGTCACATCGGCACGGCCCGCCAAGGGGCCAATGGCAGTGACACTGCCATCCGGTGCAGTCAGGCTGAACGTCATACCAGCCGGATCCGCGCCCGGTGCCAGCCAGAGTTCCGCGAAGGTCGAGGTCATGTCGTGCGGCTGAACGAACCAGCGCAGGCTTGCCTGTGCCTTGCCATCGGGTGCGGGGGCGAAATGCATGTCCTGGAAGGTGGCCGACAGCATGTCCTGAAACATGTTGCCCGAGGGCAGTACCAGCGCCGTGGCCGCTTTGGCCCGGCGCGACGTGATCAATTCGGCCAAAGCCGCCTCCAGTAGACCCGCGCCATCATGCGGGCCGCCCGACCACCCCATTGAGATGTTGATGACCAACGGAACCGAAGCGCGCCCATGTGCTGCGGCAATCTTGTCAGCCCGATCGAAGATATAGTGCAGCCCGGCCAGAATGAACATGTCGGTGCCAAAGCCCGAGGTGTCCCAGAGCGAGGTCGAGGGCAGGTCCACGGCAATGATCCGCACCTGCGCGGCATCCAAAGCCGGTACACCCGCCGCCGTGCCCAGGACATGGGCGCCATGCGAATGGGCGCGGGCCAAGGGCATGGGCGGCAGGGTTGGGTTGCCCAACAGGCCTGCGGACCGGTAAATCGCCTCCTCGTCGCCCGCATGGGCGGTTCGCAAAGCCTCGATCCCCGCGCGGGTGAACTCGCGACCGAACAGGACAGCGCCGGTGCCTTCCGCCGGGGCCGATTGCGACCAGCAGTAATCGACCCGACTGGCCCCTGCGGCGCGCAGGGCCTGATGGGCGAAGGCGATGCCATGGTCAATCACCGCGATGATGACAAGTGGGCGGTTGGGGTCCACGCCGGGGGCAGCGGGTTGAACGGATTGCGCGGCCGGAAAGGCCATGTCGATGGTATCGGACCGCACCGGGAAGTTCAGCCGCAGATGCCGCGTGCCGCCGCCTGCCACGCCCGCCAGCAACGCGGCCAAACGCCCCGGATCATGGGCGGCAATCGCCGTCGGGTTTTCGGGGCAAAGCAGCAGCGGCACAAAGCGTGACGGTGCGCCCGCCCACAGTGTCGGCAGGCGCTGCGTCATGGTGATGCCATCCGCCGTCAAAAGCCCCGCGACAGAGGTGGCCGGATGCGGGACCGGGGCCGAAAACTCCGCCACGCAGGACAAGGCCGGAGAGGCATCCATCCGCAGTCCCGGCAGGTCATAGGCCTTGCCCGGCCCGAACATCCAACGCTCGTAAGGACCAAGCGGATCGTCGCTGCTGACCATGGTTACACCGCCGGCGCGTGCAGGGCGAATTCGGCTTTGGCCTCGCTCCACAGCCAGGTCAGTGTCGGGTCAGCGGCCACCGGGACGTCAGCACCCGGCCCCGGCACGCGCAGGGCTGCGGCGTCGGCATAAAGGAAATCGGCGTCGGGTGTGGTATCGGGATCATAGGCTGGCAGTTCGCGCACCGTCCCGCCGCCCGTCATGGCGGCCACCAGAATATTGCCCATCTGCAGCCCAAGTCGGGCACCTGCGGCGGAATCCATCGGGAAATGCACGCCCGCCACGGTGCGGTTGACGGCGATCCGGTGGGCTTGGCGGTAGCACAGATCGACCCGCTTTTCGAGGTCGCCAAAATGGGCGGGCGTGGCGCGGATCAGCGCCTCCAGCACCCGTGCCATGGCCATGGCCTGCGTGGCGTGGGCCGAGGGGAACGAGCCATGCCCGGGCGTCGCAATGTAGGGGGTGATCCGGGCATCCATCTCGGCCGGGCGGCGGCAGGCGAACAGATGCTTGGGCAGCATGGTGATCTGGCCGGATATCGCCTGAACGGCATCCAGAAGTTCAAACGTCTTGGGGTTGCGACCATCGGTCAGCCCAAGGAACAGCGCGAAGTAGGCCGAAAAAGACGCCAGTTGCGACAATATCTCATTGCCCCGATCGCCACGCTGGTCGGCATAGTAGCGCACCCAGTCCGACTGCCGGGCCATCGTTTCCGCCACCGGCGGCTTCAGGGTGGCCACTGCCGTGCCATTCCACGTCAGGCTGACGAAGCTTATCGCATCATCCCAGACATGGCCGACATGCCGGTTGACCGAGGCTTCCATCACCAGCGCGCGAATGTCGGGCGACCAGCGCTTCATGTTGGCGGCAGAGCCGGGGGTCAGCGGCTCGATCCCTGCGGCCGGCAAAGGGTCCAGCCCCGCCACATGCAGCAGCGATTGCGCCGAAGTCTGCAATCCCGCCAGGGCCCCGGCAGGCAGATCGCCATAACCGCCGGTCCCGTGGGTGCCGTGCGTCCCATGGGTTCCATGGGTTCCGTGGGTGCCATGTGTTCCATGAGTCCCGTGGGTGCCATGGGTCCCGTGCATCAGGCTGAAAACCGACATCGACGTCTCCTTAAGGTATGCCCGCCGCCGCGAAGGCTGCAGTCACGTTCTGGCCAAACTTGAAATTCGCCGCCGGATGGCTGCGACGATAGGATGAAATGTTGAAATCGGGCTGGCGGCGCAGCAGGTCCTGCGCCGCAATCCGGGCCTCGTCCGCCCGGCCAAGATAATGCAGGGCGCAGATGCGGGTGCGCAAGGTGGACAGATGGCGGTCATTCTTGCTCATCGAGCGGTCAGCCAGCGCCAGTGCATGGCTCCAATCCCCGGCGGCGATATAGGCGGTGGAGGCGAGGCTGTCGAAAAAATAGCCGAACGGGTCCACCGGCGACAAACGCAGCGCCTTTTCAGTGCGCAAGACAGCATCCTTGCCATCATCTCGGTAGGCCGACAGCACCCCAGACAACAGCCAGGCCATGCTTTCGTTCGGGTTGAGGTCCAGGGCGGCATCGAACCGCTCACTCGCCTTGTCCAGCCGCATCAGAAGGTTGTTGTTCACCACCCCGTCGATGGTCAGCGCAAAGGTGTTGTTGGGGTCAATATCCAGCGCCCGCGCCGTGCAATCCAGTGCCACGCCAGTGTCGCGCAAAGAGTTGTCCGACCAACCGTTGAAGACCGACATGACGTACCATTCGGCCAGCCAGGCATGGGCCTCGGGCACGCGGGGGGCGCGGCGGATCACCTCTTCGATCAGATCGCGCGAGCGGGCAAAGTTCGACAGCTTCAGCTGATGCATCATGCCGATGCCAGCGATCAGCAACTGATGGTCGCCCAAAGCCGACAGGCTGCGGCCCTGCGCATGGGCCAGCGCATCCGCGCTGATCGTGCGGCCGATGGTGCGCACGATTTCGGACACCGGCTGACTTTCGGCCATCAGAAACTCGGCCAGTTCACCGGGGAATTGCCGCGTCCACAAGATCCGCCCCGATGTCACATCCAGACAATCGGCATCCAGCACGACCCTGTTGCCCGACACCCGCAAGCTGCCCGTCACACAGTAATCGACGTTCAGCATCCGCTTGACACGCGCAAGGTCAATCCGTTGCCCGCCAATCTCGCGCGCAGACAGATGCGAGATCACGTTGAGCAGGTGGCTGCGCGACAGAGAGCGGCAGATTTCCTCGGCCAACCAATCGCCAAGGACGGAATGCACCTCTTCGCCCACCACCAACCGAAACGGAAGAATACAGATCGCCGGCATGATGCGCGGTTGCGCCGGCACCGCGGGCAGGCCGGTCAGCAGGGCAAAGAACTGCTCGGGCGCTTGCCGCACGCTTTGCAGCCAGTCATTGAAGTCATCGTCGCGGATGTCGATGCCCTCCAGAAACTCGCCGCCGCCGACCGCGCCGATGAAATCAACCTTGGACAGATCCAGCATGATTTCCGTGTTGTTAACCTTCAGCAACTGGTCGAAATCCGCACCAAGGATCCCCTTGATCATCGACAGCGCCGTGCGCAGGCTTTGCCGACCGCCGTCATGGCACGAGGTGCCCCAGAGCAGGTTTTGCAGGTAGCTGCGGGTGCGACGGCCAAAAGGGGCCGTGGCCAGAAGCGCCAGCAAGGCTCTGTGCTTGGCCCCTTTGATCTCATACCCGCCGGGCTGAGACGAGCGCACGATACAGGCGCCGAAGAGGTTGATCTGCAAAAGCTTTGTCACGGGACGCCCATTCAATTCCAAAGTTTCCTGAAATGCACTTTGGTTGACGCAACGTAACGGATGATCCCATCCTCACAAAGCCCTTTGACATTTTTTTAACAGAACCGTCACGCCAATACACTTTACCCATGGTTGCAGGCTCGGGCATCAAGGACCAAAGCGCTCCAAAACGCAAAGGCGACGAAATTTCAAATGGGGTTCAGCATGATTGACGCTTCCGAAAACCCACCGCGTCCCGATGCCAAGACTGACCTCAGCGCCAAAGTGCGGGACGTGGCTGATTTTCACCTGCGCTGGCCCGAGTTTCGACCCGTGGCCCTGGCCCTGTGCCAAAGCGCGCGCCTGACCGGGAAAGAGAGTGATACACTCGGCTGGATGATTGAATTGATGGATCGGATCGGCAGGACCGATTTCGACGACACTCCGACCTGACGGTGCGACGGAACGGCCTCAGGGCAATGCCTGCAGCGCGCCACGTCGCGGGCGCTGGTGTTGTGGCAAGGATCAAGGGCCCGATCAGAGGGTGTTGGCCGGCCTGATCCGGTGCCTGACGTCAACTGATCGAGACAGACCGCGGCTGTCAGACGCACGAGACATTGACCTGACCTTGACGGGCGCATATCTCGGCTGGGACAATTCCTGATCCATAGGTGCAAGATGCCCGTCTACCGCTCCCGCACAACGACCCATGGCCGCAACATGGCCGGTGCCCGTGGCCTTTGGCGCGCGACCGGCATGAAAGACGGCGACTTTGGCAAACCGATCATTGCCATCGTCAACAGCTTTACCCAGTTCGTGCCGGGTCACGTGCACCTGAAAGACCTTGGCCAGCTTGTGGCGCGTGAGGTCGAGGCGGCGGGCGGTGTGGCCAAAGAGTTCAACACCATCGCCGTCGATGACGGCATCGCCATGGGCCATGACGGGATGCTGTATTCGCTGCCGTCCCGCGAATTGATTGCAGATTCGGTCGAATACATGGTCAACGCGCATTGCGCGGACGCGATGGTCTGCATCTCGAACTGCGACAAGATCACCCCCGGCATGCTGATGGCCGCGATGCGGTTGAACATTCCGTGTGTGTTTGTGTCCGGTGGACCGATGGAGGCCGGCAAGGTCGTCATCAAGGGCAAGGAAGTGGCGCTGGATCTGGTGGACGCGATGGTGTCCGCCGCCGATGCCTCTTTCACGGACGAAGAGGTCGATGAGATTGAAAAGGCTTCCTGCCCGACCTGCGGCTCCTGCTCGGGCATGTTCACCGCCAATTCGATGAACTGCCTGACCGAGGCTTTGGGGCTGTCGCTGCCGGGCAACGGCTCGACTTTGGCGACCCATGCCGACCGCAAGCGGCTTTTTGTCGAGGCGGGGCACCTGATCGTCGACATCACCAAGCGGCATTATGAGCAGGACGATTACGCGGTTCTGCCGCGCAACATCGCGACCAAGCAGGCATTCGAGAACGCCATGGCTTTGGACGTGGCGATGGGTGGATCGACCAACACCGTGTTGCATATCCTTGCGATTGCCCATGAGGGTGAAGTCGATTTCAAGATGGCAGACATCGACGCCATCTCGCGCCGGGTGCCGGTCTTGTGCAAGGTCGCCCCGGCCAAGCAGGATGTTCATATGGAGGACGTCCACCGCGCTGGCGGGATCATGGCGATCCTCGGCCAGTTGGACGCGGCAGGGCTGTTGAACCGCGAAGTGCCGACGATCCATGCCCGGTCAATTGGTGCAGCGGTGGATCAGTGGGACATCAGCCGCACCAATCAGGACTCGGTGCGCGAGTTCTTCCGCGCCGCGCCGGGGGGCGTGCGCACGACGCAGGCCTTCCTGGCCACGGGCCGTTTCCCGACGCTGGACCTTGACCGCGCCGAGGGTGTGATCCGCTCGGCCGCGACGCCGTTCTCGAAGGACGGCGGCTTGGCGGTGCTGACCGGCAATCTGGCGGCGGACGGCTGCATCGTGAAGACGGCGGGGGT
>NZ_CBBQHX010000023.1:0-69577 GCF_964946895.1 Stagnihabitans sp.
CGACTGTGCTTCCTGCGCGCCGCAAGGCGCAGGTCAGCAGGTTGGCCCGTGATCTCGCGTTCTATGTCATAGAGGGCGCCAATCCGGTCCAGAGCCTCTCGGGCAATCTCGGATTTGGTGGCAGCCCAGATGTCGTGGAAGTCACGGCGCAGATGCGCCCAACAGGCTGCTTCTCGGAACCGGGCAGTCCCATCAGGTTCGGGGTCGTAAAGCTTGGCATAGCCCTTGTAACCATCAGCCTGGAGGATGCCTCGGGTTTGTTTGAGATGCTCGTGGACGTGCTCTTCCTTCCAGTCTGCGGCGAAGTAATAGACCGCCCCGGGCGGCGCTGCTCCCGCCCAAGGGCGCTGATCGCGGACATAGGCCCAGATCCTGCCTTTCCTGACGCCCTTGCCCAGACCCTTGTCGCGCATGGATGGGTCCAGAACCCGGATCGGAGTGTCGTCAGCGTGCAGGAGATCGCTGGCCATGATCCTGGTTGCGATCCGGTCAGCCAAGGGGGCGAGCACCTTGCAGGCTCTCCCGCACCAATCGACCAGCGTGCTGTCAGGGATATCGGCTCCCAATCGAGCGAAGATCTCATTCTGGCGATACAAAGGCAGGTGGTCATCGAATTTGGAGACCAACACATGGGCCAACAGACCCGCGCCGGCCATGCTGCCGTCAATCGGGCGACTGGGGGCCGGCACCTGCACCATCTTTTCGCAGCGGCGGCAGGATTTCTTCAGGCGGGCGATTTGAACGAGCTTCATCTGCGCCGCGATCATGTCAAGCATTTCACTGACATCCTCGCCGACCAAGCGCAGATCGCCACCGCAATCGGGGCAGCAGGTGCCGGGATCGAGTTCCCGGCGTTCACGGACAGCATTTGCCGACACGCGCGGACGACGGCGCATGACCCCCTCGGCCGCGATCAGCGTCGGCGGTGCCAGCGTATCCGTCTCATTGACCGGTGCGGCATCCGTTTCTGCCGCAGCGATCATCAGGTCTTCAAGCGCCAGTTCGAGTTGTTCGATCTCGCGTTCGATCTTTTCCGAGGACTGGCCAAAGACCTGCTTCCTGAGCTTGGCGATGCGCAGCCGGAGGGCTTGGATCAGCTGATCATGGGCGCGCAAGGTGGCGGATATCTTGGCGTTCTCCGCCTGCAAAATCGCGATCATCGCCTTCAGCGCGGCGGGGTCATCAGAGAGATTTTGGGCGTCGCCGGACATGCGACTGACTACCACAAGTCAGGCCAAAACACCATAAAAACAAGGGTATTCAGACCGGTAAATCACCCGACACGAGCAGGCGGCGCACCCCAATCCGGCCTGCGCCAGTCGATCCCTTCCCACAACATCGCCAGCTGGGCCGAGGTCAGGCGCACCGCGCCATCACCAGCGGTCGGCCATGGAAAGCGGCCCTTCTGGAGCACCTTGTAGTAAAGGCAAAAGCCCTGCCCATCCCAATAAAGCAGTTTCAACCGGTCACCCATGCGCCCCCGAAACGCAAAAACCGCACCCCCTGTCGGCTTCTGGCGCAGCACATGCCTCACGTCAACGCCGCCAGGCCCTCGATGCCTTTGCGCATATCTGTGGCACCACACGCCAGATAGACACGAACGCCAGTCCCTGGCGCTATCATGCCGTCTCCACCACCTGGAGCAGCCTCGCCAAGATAGCCGCATCCATCTTGCCGTCGAAGTGCAGGGAGCGTCCGTTCCGCAACCGGACTTCAACCATCGAGGGCGCTATTGGTATAGCTGCTTGGGCCTCCGGCGGCTCGCGCAGGTCTGATATATCTACCGGCAAAAACGCCACTCCGGACGACAGCGGCCACAAACCCTTCTTCTTCAACTCATGCCGCCAAGAATAAATCTGCTGCCGCGTGACCTCATGATGATGCGCAAGCTGCGTCACCGTCACGCCACCCACACCTACAGACGCGACAATTCTGACCTTGTCCTCATCCCGCCACCGCCGCCGCCGCTCAAGACCTAGAACATCGCCACGCATCACCAGCCTCCGCATAAGACACGTCGCTAACGACGTCGTTATGCACGTGCCTTACCCCGTAACTGACCATTCTGGCAGGCGGTCCCAACCGGGTGATTACGCAGATACACTGAAGCGCAGATCCTTGCGATCCTGCGTCAGGCCGAAGGCGGGATGCCGGTGGCCGAGTTGTGCCGGGCGCATGGCATGAGCTCGGCGTCGTTTTACAAGTGGCGGGCGAAGTATGGCGGCATGGACGCGTCGCTGATCAGCCAGATGAAGGCCATGGAAGAGGAGAACCGGCGGCTGAAGCGGATGTATGCCGACCTGAGCATGCGGGCGGATTTGCTCAAGGAAGCCCTTGGAAAAAAATAGATCGGCCATCTCAACGCCGCGAGATGGCCGAGAAAGCGGTGGCGCGACGAGGTGTCAGCATTGCGCTGGCCTGCAGGGCCTTTGGGGTCAGCGAGACCTGCTATCGCTACAGCCCGAAGCTGAAGGACGAGAACGAGGAGATTGCCGATCTGCTCGTCGGGCTGACCGATGCCCGCAAAACCTGGGGCTTTGGCCTCTGTTTCCTGCACCTGCGCAACGTGAAGGGGCATCCGTGGAACCACAAACGGGTTTACCGCATCTACTGTGCCCTTGAACTGAACCTGCGGATCAAACCCCGCAAGCGGCTGAAGCGCGACAAACCAGAGGTGCTGGCGGTGCCTGAGGCTCCGAACATGACCTGGTCAATGGACTTCATGGCTGATCGGTTGGGGGATGGCAGGGCGTTTCGGCTGCTGAACGTGCTGGACGATTTCAACCGCGAAGGCTTGGGCATCGAGATCGACTTCTCGCTGCCGGCCGAGCGCGTGATCCGGACCCTGAACAGGATCATCGAATGGCGGGGAAAGCCCGGCACTATTCGCGTCGACAATGGCCCCGAATACATCAGTGGCAAGCTGCTGATCTGGGCCGAGGAGCGGGGGATCACGATCCAGCACATCCAACCCGGACAGCCCCAACAGAACGCCTATATCGAGCGCTACAACCGCACCGTCAGGCATGAATGGCTCGACCAATACATCATCGAAACCATCGAGGAGGCCCAAGACTTCGCCACACAATGGCTCTGGACTTACAACAACGACCGCCCGAACATGGGCATCGGCGGCATCACACCCGCCCAGAAACTGAAAATGGCCGCGTAAGTTCTACGGATGCACCCCGTTAAGAATGGGGGGATTACCCAACGCAAATTCGCTTCTCTCATTCAAATCAATCCGATATAATAATAAAAATTCATTGAAATATTCGTTAAAATAATTATTGATGCGCCAGAAGCTTTCTCAAAGGCGAGGGCCCATACCAGATTTCAACTCGTCTTGGTACCATTGATAGGTTGCAGTGATGCCAGTCCGTAAATTTACAGTGGCGTGCCAACCTAAACAAGCGAGCCGTGAGACTTCCATGAGCTTGCGTATAACACCGTCGGGCTTGGAGGCATCGAATCTGATGCGGCCGTAGAAACCCGAAACTTCTGCGATAATCTCCGCCAGTTCACGAATGCTCACGTCTGTGCCCGTTCCAACGTTAATGTGGCTTAGCATCGGCTGGGTCTCTGATGCATAGACCTGCACTGGCAGGTCCAGAACGAAAAGGCTCGCTTCGGCCATGTCATCGACATGCAGAAATTCCCGCCGCGGCATTCCTGAACCCCAAATCGTTACCTCTTCCCGGCCCTCGGCCACTGCTTCGTGAAAGCGGCGGATCAATGCAGGCATCACATGGCTATTCTGAGGGTGGAAATTATCCCCTGGACCATATAGATTTGTGGGCATGACAGAGCGAAAGTCCACGCCATACTGACGGTTGTAGCTTTCACACAGCTTGATCCCGGCGATCTTGGCGACTGCATAAGGCTCATTCGTCGGCTCCAGAGTGCCAGTAAGAAGCGATTCCTCCCGCATAGGCTGCGGGGCTTCCTTCGGATAGATACATGAAGAACCTAGTTGCAAGAGCCGTTTGACACCGCAAAGATAGGCTTGATGGATGACATTGGCTTCGATCATCAGATTTTCATAGATGAATTGAGCCGGGAATGTATTGTTAGCGTGGATGCCACCCACTTTGGCAGCAGCAAGGATGACGACATCAGGCCTTGTGTCCTGGAAGAAATCACGCACGGCGGCTTGGTCTGTAAGGTCCAACTCTGCGCTTGTCCGGATGATGATCTCAATATTTTCGCCCGCATTTCTGCGCACCTGAAGACGACGCAGAATAGCGCTTCCGACCATGCCGCGATGGCCTGCAATGTAAATCTTAGTCATGCTGAGTTCCAACTTTTGAATGCTTGAGTTGTGGGACCACACGTGTTTAGGTCAAACGATGCAGGGCATACAAAGTAAGTTGACACGATCGGCCCATGGACTTCAGCTTTCCAGGCTGACAGGTACATTCAGCCCATGAGTCTTTAGAAGTGCGTGACGCCGCGCTGCAGTGTGATCATGTTTTACCATTTCCGCGCACATTTCTCGCGCCGTAATCACTGGTTCCCATCCTAGCTTCTCCTTTGCCTTACTTGGATTCCCGAGCAGTGTTTCCACCTCTGCGGGACGGAAATAACGAGGGTCGATACGCATTATGGTCTGGCCTTCGCGCACCATTGGAGCAAGATCGCCCACTATTTTTTCGACAATTGCAACTTCATCAATCCCAGTACCCTGAAATGAAGGGGTAATGCCCAGATCGGCGGCCGCCCAAGAAATGAATTCCCGCACTGAGTATTGTTTGCCAGTGGCTATGACAAAGTCCTCTGGAACATCCTGCTGCAGCATCATCCACTGCATACGAACATAGTCTTTAGCGTGGCCCCAGTCACGCAGTGAATCAATGTTGCCCATGTAAAGGCAATCTTCCAGTCCCATTGCGATGTTGGACAAACCTCGCGTGATCTTACGCGTCACGAAGGTTTCCCCGCGGCGGGGGCTCTCATGATTGAACAAGATGCCGTTGCATGCGTAGATTCCGTAGGCCTCGCGGTAGTTAACTGCAATCCAGTATGCGTATAGTTTTGCCGCAGCATAGGGCGATCGCGGATAGAAGGGGGTCTTTTCTGTTTGTGGCGTTTCCTGAACAAGCCCGAAGAGCTCGGAAGTGGATGCCTGATAGAAGCGAGTCTTTTCTTCCAGTTTCAGGAACCGAATCGCTTCCAAGAGACGCAAAGTACCCATTGCGTCGACATCTGCAGTGTATTCAGGTGCCTCGAAACTGACTGCGACGTGGGATTGCGCTCCTAGATTATACACCTCGTCTGGCTGCACTTCCGAAAGGATCCGCGTCAGGTTGGAACTGTCGGTCAGATCACCGTAATGAAGGCGAAAGAGCGCATTGTCGATGTGGGGGTCTTGATAGATGTGGTCCACCCGTTGGGTGTTGAATAGCGAGGCGCGGCGCTTAATTCCATGCACCTCATAGCCCTTTTCCAATAGGAATTCTGCCAGATAAGAGCCATCTTGTCCTGTTACACCAGTGATCAAAGCTTTTTTCATCATTCTCGTTCCATTTTCGCGCCGAACGGGTCAAGTGCTCGGCCAAACAGTGTCGAGCGTCCCTCCAGCCGAAAGGCCTAAGTGCCACGACACTTCCTATGACATCGCCCCACCACCAGAGAGCAACTTTTATCCATCCAAAGATACTTCGCAAGAGTAATACGACATTGTAGCGAAAAGGACGAGTTCCGCCTGCGAGCAGCCTTGTGTGATGTATTTTGGGGCTCGCCAAAGTGCCGGATAGTCGATCCTGATAGAATTTTGGGCCAAGCGCCATGTTTTGCAGCGCTTGGCCAGCACAGACGGCACGAAACATATCCCTGGGCTGCGTTCTGGCTCGCTTCAATTCCATTGGCGACCGTTTCGACCTTGATCCTAGTGCTATCAGTCAAGCTTTGCACCTGCCCAAGAACCCCCTCGACCTGTCGCGGTCTGGTTCTGCTGCTTTGATCACTAAGGTGCAACGTAAGCGGTGTATACACCCCATGTTTCAATAAAATAGGGGTTCTGCGACAATCGGCCCGTCTGGAAAACGGAGGCAGGGGTGCAGGACGAAACACTTTCAGGAACGCGTATATGGGGGCTTGAGGTCCCACTCGGCGAGACCGACCGACGGGTTTGGTCGGATGAAATCAAAAGGACCGCGGCAGAAAGAGTCGCGTCAGGCAGCAGTATTTCGGACATTGCCAGGGAACTCGGCGCCACGCCTGGGCTGGTGTCAAAGTGGGTCCGCAAGCCCAACCCGACTGCGGCGAACCAACGCTTCGTAGAAGTCTCGTTGGCCACCGAGCCGCCGACGGCAGCTCAGCATGTTGAGACTGAACCGCTCCGGGTTTACCGGAGGGTGGTTTGTTCAATGACTATGCGATCATATCGAGTGAGTTCAGGTTTGCATAGAACGCCTCCTCTACTTCTGCGGGCGGGATGTAACCGATTGGACCTAGAAGGCGGCGATTGTTATACCAATCGACCCATTTCAAGGTTTCCCATTCGACCTCGCGAATTGATTTCCATGGGCCGATCTGGTTGATGACCTCGGTTTTGAAAAGGCCGATCACGCATTCGGCAAGGGCATTATCATCGGCATCGCCGACGGTGCCGACTGAAAGATCGATGTCTGCCTCGGCCAGGCGCTCAGTATACTTGACGGACAAGTATTGGGAACCACGATCCGAATGATGAACCAAGCTCTTGTTATCTGGCGTCTTTCTTTGCCAGATCGCTTGCTCAAGTGCGTCAAGCACGAACTGTGTCTTAATCGAGGTCGAGGCACGCCAGCCGACGATACGACGCGCAAACACATCGATCACGAATGCTACGTAGACCGTCCCAGACCAAGTTTGCACATAGGTGAAATCTAAAGCCCACAGCTTGTTCGGACGGTCTGCCATGAACAGCCGGTTCACCTTGTCATCTGGGCACGGCTGCGATGTGTCAGGGTTCGTGGTGATGACCTTTTTGCCCCGAAGCACACCTTTGAGGCCCAAATCGCGCATCAACCGCTCTACTGCGCATCGCGCGACGTCCTGATTGTCTCTGAGCAAAACATGCCAGATCTTCCGTGCCCCATGGAACTTGCGGCTGTCTTTCCAAGCTGCATCGATCTTGATGCAGAGATCCGCGTCAGACTTTGCCCGAGCCGAAGCACGATCAGGATCACGCCCGATGGCGCGACGCTCATAATAGGTAGACTGGGCGATTTGCAGTAGTTAGCACATCGGCTCGACCCCGAACTGTCCCCTATGTTTTTCAATGAAAGCAGTCACTTGCGAAACGGGCGGTCGAGCTCCGCCACCGCAATATATGCTGATGCCTTCTTCAGTATCTCGTTGGCCTGGCGCAGTTCGCGCACTTCCCGCTCCAACTCCTTGATCCGATCTTTATCGGCACTGGTCAGACCTGGCCGTTCGCCACCATCACGCTGGGCCTGACGCACCCAAACGCAAAGGCTGTCCGGCGAACAACCCAATTTGCCTGCAATCGCCGTCAGCGCCGCAGTTTCGCTTTGACACTCATTGCGGTGTTCCAGCAAAAGCCGAACCGCGCGTTCGCGGAACTTGGGTGAATACGGCTTCGACGTCTTCTTCTTTTGTGCATGTTCCATAACGGGCAATTCTCCGAGAGTTTTGCCCTCCGGCAAACCCGCGGCGGTTCAGTCATTGGCGTCGTCGTGGGTCGCCTCAACCGCGTCCAGATGGAGCGAGACCAATGCGTCCATGCTGACAATCGCCCGGATCAGACTGCCGTCGATGCGAACGGTCTCCGCCGAAACCAACCCGGTTCTCTGGCACTGCCGCACCCGACGCGTGAAAACCTAGTGGAAGACGTCTTCGCCCCAGCGTTGCCGGATGTGGGCCAGCAAGGAGTGATCCGGCAACGCCTCGTGCAAGGCATAACCGACGAACCTGCGGATCGCGAGATTATCCTGCGCTTCTCGCATCAATCTACGTTCTAGAACGACCCCCATCAGGAAGCCTTCCAGCGTCAGCCGCACGGCAACCTCGGGATCGATGCAGGGACGGCCATTGTCAGCAAAATAGAGGTCGGCCACTTCAACGCGAAGCCACCCAAGATCAGGAACCTTATTGACCCTGACCACACATGGTCATCAGGGATCAGCCTCCGCAACGCCCCGGTGATAAAAAGCTCCAGTTGCCCGGCTTCTTTCCGAACACGTATAGCTGCCTCAAAATCTCTGTTCTGTCAAGTGAATCAGAGACATGGGGCTTTTTCAATAGCCCCCACTGGACTGTTTTCTGATCCATCCCCAGATTCAAAGGCAGCCGACGCGACGAATGCATCAATGAGACGATATTCGACAGCCTGGCCGATGCTGGCCGCAAGCTGGCCCTTCGGCGCTAAGGTTACAACAACGTGCGGCCGCATTCCCCACTCAGCACTGAGAACTCGGTAGAAGTGCGCCCGTCGCTCGAGCCAGCTTGGGGCTCCGCGGCCGGCTCACTTGCCCCGCCGGCCGCCAACCGCGATCAAGAATGGTCTCTCGTTGTGAACGAGGGACAACTGAGGGGGGCAGGTCAGCGTGATAGCCCTGAAAAGCAAGAATATCCTACTTGGCGAAGCGTTCTCGCACCCGGACAAACTGAACCTTGTGCGGATCTCCGTCTGGAAGTGCGGCCAATGCGGCGGTTACTGCTGCCTGCAATTTGCTATCCGTCTTAAGACGAGCCCTCATCTCCTCTGAACGGGTCAAGAGGCCAGACCCCACGGATGTCAACAAGAGCCGCGCAGACGAATAGTCACTTACGACGTTCCATCGTTCCAGCATGTCCACGCCATCGGCCAATTCTCCTGGCACCGCACTACCACCATCCAAACGCTTGCTCATTTCCTCGGCATACTTGGTCAAGTCCGCAAAACTCTTGCGGAGTTGATCCAGTTCCAATTGAGTATTCGAAGGATGTCCCAACGGCACCGGCAAAACCTCTCGCCGCCTTGATCGCGCCAAATCTGCAGACAGAATGTTCCGCAATATCCCAGGAGATGCGATTTTAAATACAGATTGTATTAAAGAACGCCAAGAGTTCCTTTCCAAATAAGCGATGCGAGATCGCTCTATACTAGCTAAAAAACGATCATAATTATCGACAACTTCAGATATCGCGGCAACAATCCCATCCACAGTTGGTGAAGCGCAGACTCCTATCTCCTCTGCCTTCACGACATCCGCCAACCAAGTGTCCTGCAAGACTACGACAGGTTTCCCTAACAACATTGCGTCCACTAGGATCCCGGACGTTCGGCGCCGAAACGCATCCGCAAGGTAAGGGATCACAACAATATCGGCACCTTCGATCATATCGATGAACTGGTGATCGGAAAGATCAGCGTCCAATATTTCGATCCCCGATTTGTCAAGACCGTCATAAGCCTTCTTCAGGACAGCCCCTGAAACCTGATCCACCCTAGCTCTGAGCACAATATCCAAACCTGCGGCGCCACGAAGTCGATCCACGGTGCCGACGCTGAGAACAAAGCCTTTCTCCGCGCGGGCCCCACCAGGGAATACGATACGAAATCGCGTCTCTAAGGCAGAAGAGCGCACGGCAATGCGGCCAGCAGCAAGCTGCCGGGCAATAGTATCGGAAAAAGTAGTACTGGGATGTTCAAGAACAGGAAGTTCAATATTCCAATCGTCGCGGAACTCATTCGCGATTTGCTCGGTTGAATGCATCAGGTGGAGTCGGGGGTGAGCATTGATTCGGCGCGCAACAAGACGCCAACGTTCAATGTATTCGAGATTCTTCTGATCATGCGCATATGACCAGAAAAGATTCACGACAGCATGAAGGCGCGGGTGTTCTGCAAGCAGGAATTCAATGAGTTCTGCCGCCTCAAGGCTTCCTACGTAGAAGAACAGGCAAATATCCCCGCTCGCAACAATCGCCTCTATCCTCCTAATTCCCTCATCCAACTCCGTCGCAAATCGCAATAAATTTGCACGCTCTGCAGGTTTCTTATTTCCGATGGTCCAACTATTAACAGTAAAAACCCGAATCAGCGCCGCGCAATCCGATGGGCGAAATCGCTCCTCCAATTCCTTTCGACATATAATATAAAAGTCGACACCTGCTTCTTTCGCTGCACTTGCAAGTCGCGCATCGTAGGCCAGGAAATGTCCCCAATCGTCCTTCGCATCGGGATCGATCATAACGAATGTACACAAGCCCTTTGCCGAGTCGCGCCGTTCGCGCGCGTTCAGGGCCGGTATAAGAGAAGGTGTATCCGAGACGACAACGCGCCCAGCCTCCTCCAACGCAACAATGACTTTCTCCAGATCGCGGCAATGATCCAGATAGTAATCATTGTAGTCGATTGCGAAGAATCCTGGATGAGCGGCCTGTATTTCAGCCATCTGATCATTGAACTGAACTTTTTTGTCATGCGACCAGAAGAAAGAATCGTCCAGTAGACGTCTGCCGTCACAACCGACCACATGGATGCTATCTGAGAAAGTTGCTGCCAAGGGCAAAAGCAACAAAGTTAAGACATTAGGGAAAGGATTGATGTGGAATGATACAGTTAAATCCGTCGGAATTGCAACTTTAGAGTCAAAAGGTACACAGACCATGCGATCAGCAAGTTTTTCAGGAAGAAAAGCCCGATATATGCCAGAATCGCGCAGCGGGCATACGAACCATGCTCCAGTCTGCTCCAATGCCTCCAACAATGCCTGACGAAATGCACCCGCGTACGACGAACATCCGGCGTGATAGATCGGATCGGCGGCACAAATGATCCGTGGTTTCAGCTTATCCATCGCGGATTTGTTCTTGACAATCGAATTAGCAACAATGCAAAGGTCACCGTCGAATTCATGACTCTCGACATATTCGCTGAAGCTTGGGCCCGTGCCGAATACAAAGGCTTTCGGAAAATGCCCGACTTCAGCCGCCATTTCCGCTAGTCGAAGCCTGTTCTTTTCAATGAGCACCTTGGGTTCAGAGAATTTGTTAAGCCCGGCCCATAAGAAGAACGATCCCTCCTGACGCGTGCGCACCGGATCAACTCTATAGAACCCTGCATTGGCAGTGTATCCCGCCTTCGCTTCTGTTAGGGGCTGCGACATTGTCTTCTCTGCACGCGAATCGACCAGCATAAATACGTCGCGCTTCCGGTCTCCATCCAGAACTCTCTGTACCAGATCGCTTTCAGGAACAATTCTGATTTTAGAAATTAATGGAGAAATCAGTTCCTCGATCTCGGTTGCCATGTGCGGTGCGAGGGTTGAACCAGCGATCCATGCGTAGTTTGGGCATGTCAGAAGGATAGATCCAATCTTGTCCAAATAGGGTGACATGTACCAAGCAAGTCGAGATACAAGGTCATTGGCCTGCAGCTGATCTGTAAGCGCAGGATAGATAAAGACTGTTGGCAGAATTACTTCTTTCATTCGTTCAAAAACCCTGCCAGCCGTTCGATGGCCTCGTAGCTGGCGCGGATCACCGCATCGACGGTGTTGGAGCCGTTGTGGGTTCCGAAGATGCAGCGGTCCATGCTGCGCAGGGGGCTGTCCATCGGCAGAGGCTCCTCCTCGAAGACGTCGAGAGCGGCGGAGTGGACGTGGCCCGATTGCAAGGCGGCAATCAGGGCCGGTTCGTCGATCAGCGGGCCACGCGCCACGTTGACCACGCGCAGTCCGGCCTTGGTCTTGGCCAGCACTTCGGCATTCAGCATGTGAAAATTGTGCTTG
The DNA here is from genome assembly GCF_964946895.1 of Stagnihabitans sp. Lineage (NCBI taxonomy): Bacteria > Pseudomonadati > Pseudomonadota > Alphaproteobacteria > Rhodobacterales > Paracoccaceae > Stagnihabitans > Stagnihabitans sp. Next base: position 11,724 of record NZ_CBBQHX010000023.1, read on the forward strand.
TTCAGCGCACAGGTGAACACCAGGAAATCCAGGCGCTCCACTTCGGCGGGCCAGACCGCGCGCTCGAGACCGGCAATGCCTGCGTCACCGTCGACGCCAGGATCATAGGCCACAACCTTCAGGCCAAGGGCCTGCATCCGACGCACGGTGTTGCGACCGATGTCGCCCAGACCCACGACGCCCACGGTACGCCCCAGAAGGCTGATGCCGGCCGGCTTCGGCCAGGTTCCTGCCCGCACGCCCCGGTCAATCACGAACAATTGGCGGGCAAGGCCAATCACATAGCCTGTGGCGACATCCGCCACCTCGGTGCCGAACATCATCGGCGTGTTGATGATCGGGATATCCAGTTCCTTGCAAGCCGCGAAATCGACGTTGTCGACCCCGATGCCCCATTTGACCGCCGCCTTCAGCTTGCCCGCCCTGGCCTTGGTGAACACCTCACGCGTCGCCGGGTCGTCGCCGATGATCCAGCCGTCGTATCCCGGAACAACTTCCAGCAGTTCGGGCACCGACAGGGTTTGCGTCACCTTGGCCGGCACCAGCCGAATGCCGCGCTCGGCCGCGAATTCGGTGAACCGGCTGATCTGCCCCAGCATCGGCGGGCAGGTTACAAGGACTTCAAAGGAATTACGCTTCATCATTCAGCTGCACTCTGGTTGGCAAGGGAATGGCCCGCAAAGGCCTCGGCAATCGCCCAATCTTCGGGCGTGTCGATGTCGACCGCCTCAAGCTTGGACATCGGGTACAGGATCGGCTTCTTGCCGATCCGGGCGTTGGACGCATGGAAGCTGTCGCGCGAGAAGATGTAAAGGTTTGAATTCTCTTCAAACCAGGGTTCCAGATCCTGCGTCTGGATCAGGTTGGCAGGGTCATGGTTCACGGCGCTGCCATCGGCCCGATAAAACCGGGTCTGGAACCGGTTGACGGTGAACAACGAATCCGCTGTGCCTGCCGCGACGCCGGCCCGGTAGGCGTCAATGGCAGCCCGTATGGTTTGAGCCCCCAGCATCGGGTTGGTGGTGTGCGTCATCAGGTACATGTCGGCCGGCACGGCTGCGATGTCATCTTTCAGGATCAGGTTCATCGAGACGGTATCGCCACACAGTTCAGGCTTGCGGTCACGAATCCGCACCCGTCCGCCCTCCACCAGGCCATTCTCGGCCAGGATGTGGCGGGCATCGGTGTTGATGACGACCTCATCAATCTCCGGCAGGGCCAGCATGGAATCGAGGATCCACTTGAACAGCGGTTTGCCGTGCAGGATGCGGAAGTTCTTACCCTTTACGCGCTGGCTGTTTGCTTTCATGGGGAGAAGTGCGACGCAGCGGCCCAAGCCAGTCATCTTGATCTGCCTTTCCAGTAATTTGAGGATAGAAAAACCGTTCCTTCGCACTTTGCGACAGGCGGCGGTGTTCATGGTTGCCCTTGTAAGAGCCGATGTACTGATTCCAACGATACCGCATCATATCCAGCGGTGAGGTCGATCGGACGCCGTTGCGGGCCGAAGCCGCCCAGTCGCTACAGACAGAGGTCACGACATAGCGCAACACGTCAAGGAACGACAAATGCACTTCGGGCATGATGCTGCGCAAGGCCAGCGCCTCACGCTCGAAGCGGCGCCGGACCGAAGCCCAGGTCTCGGTGTGGTGATGAAACACCGGAGCTTGCGCGACGTAGCCGATCTTCATTCCCTTGGATACCAGCCGCTTGGCCAGTTCCATATCCTCAAGCCCGGTCAGGGTTTCATCGAAGGGATGGGCCTCCCAGACGCTGCGCACCAAGGCGGCATTGGCATTGTTGCAAAAGAAGCCTTCTTGCGGAACGGCCGTGGCATCGGGGTAGTATTTCGCGAAGATCCGCCGTTCGCTGTAGTTGCTGTCGTCGTCGCCGATCTGGCGACCGTAGGCATAGGACACGCGTCCGTCGATCAGCGGCTGGCACAGAGTTCGCAGCCAATCGTTGCTCACCGGGATGCAGTGGCCGGAAATGAACACAAGAATGTCGCCGGTGCTGACCGCACAACCCAGGTTCAACGACCGTCCGAACGAGAACTCTTCTTTGCGGATGTAGGTCAAGGTGCAGCCGTGACGCTCTGCCGTCGGCAGGGTCGAATCGGTCGATCCTGAGTCGATCACCACGGTTTCGATGTCATGCCCGTCCAGAATCTGCCGGCTGATCATCACCAGCAGGTCGTCCAGATAGCGCCCTTCGTTGAGCGTCCGAATTACGATGCTGATCCGCATTCTATGCTCCTTTCCGGACAACTGGGCGAAACGCGATGCACACAGAACGAAAGATCACAGATCGGGCAATCGCGCGCGACCCTATGCTGCACTTGCACAACCTTACTCGAATAACACCTAGGCTTACTATCCGAATGATACAACCTGGCGACTACCAAAGGGGCAATCCGTTGTCCATCGACATGTAATGTAACCGAAATCGTTCGGCAATGCATAGCTTTTGGGCAGACCGACGCCGCGTCTCAGGGTTTCTGCACAAATCCCAGCCTGCCGTTCAGTCTGGGTGTCGGCCAAGGATTCGCCGGTGGTCAGCTTTCTCGAAAATATGACACGCTCCACCCAGGGTTGCATCAAAAATCCGGCGGCCAGCCGCCTCGAAAGCCTTGCGGGCCGCCGCGTAGGAGTCCTCCGAGCGGGCCAGATCAGGATTTTGCCAGTCGTGCCCCGAAAAGTAGTCCGGGCTGAAATGGTTCACATCCGGCCCTTCCAGCCGCTGTCTTTGATGTGGTTTGCCGCTGAAATCATAGCGGTGGTCCATGCCGATGATCACGACTTCGCTGAACCCCATGTAATAGGCCACCTGCAGGGCCACATGGGTCACCGTGCCCCCCTCGCGCACGCCAAGGGCGATGTCGGGGGAAAACACATTCGGCGGCCCCAGAATCGGAAGGTGGTAGGTGAACGCGTCCTGTGGCAATTTGTCTGCCGCGCGCCCCCCGATGAACTTGATACAACTCATCGCCGCAAGCTCGCGCCGAGATTGTTCCACGACCAAAGCGTTCACGGCCACCAGATAGCGGGGATAGAAACCGAACCGGTCAAGGCCAAGGTGGATCTTGTTCAGACCGATCACCACCTCGGACCGCAGCACACTGAGGTCCATCTGGTTGAGCGACGGGCCGTTGCAGACGATCACGCAGCGCTTGCCGGCATGCAGGTTTCGAAAGCGGGACAGGTGAGGCATGACGGTCTCGACTTCTATCAGGGAATCCAGTCCGGCAAAGGCCCCCGAACAGATGGGCAGGTCGCGCACCAAGGGCGCTGCGGCGGCCGGCGCGGTCAGCCCCGCAGGTTTCCTGCGTCAAAGTGGCGGAATGCGCCAGACGTCAGGACTGTGCCGAGAGGACTGTGCCGCGGTGCAACGGCATCCTTATCCGCCAAAGATCGGTCGCGTGCAGCCGCCACAAGGCGGGCCGGATCGGCCGACCCATCCGCATCGGCGCGCCAATTTTCAGCATCGCGCGTATCGTTCATTTGGACTTGCCGCCCTTTCCGGCGCCTTTTGATTTCTTCTTGTCACGGGTAGGCTCGGTGACGGTCAGCGCATTCATCGAAGGCTGGGGCGGCAGTTTCATATAGTCGCGCAGATGAGCCGATGCCTCTTGCAGGCGGGGTGTCAGTTGCCGCAGCAGCCCTTCCTGCTGGGCCTTGACCTCCATCATTTCAGCGAACTTGGCTTGAAGCGCCCAAAGATCGCCCGCTGCGGTCGCCTGAAGTCGCAAGGCGATCAGCAGGTCCTGACGGACCCGCGCGGTTTCGGCCTCTGCCGCCTCGGCCAAACGTGTTTGCTTTTGCAGCGCCGCAAGGTGCAGTTCATCATTCCGACGCATCAAGGCGGTCTGTTTTTGTACGGCTGCCAGATGTTGTTCGTCCGTTCGGCGCAGAAAGGCCTCCGCCTCGTTCAGGGATTTCGACTTCGCGTCCAAAGTCTGTTTGGCCGTGGACAAAGCACGTTCCAGTTCGGCAATCTTGGCTGTCCCCGCGGCAGTCAGGTCAGTCAGCTCCTTGAGCTTGGCTTCGGAGGTGGTCCGCGCCGCAGCGGCAGCAGTCGCAGCAGTTGCCGCGCCCGCTTTGGCCGCAGCCAGGGCAGCTTCTGCTTCGGCCAAGGCCTTCGACTTGGCCTCAAGACCTTCCTTGGCCGCAGCAAGTGCCCGCTCCACCTCCGCCACCTTGTTGGCACGGCCCGCCGCAAGGTCGGTCAGTTCCTTGATCTTCGCCCCCGAGGCCGTTCGCGCCGCAGCGGCATCGCCGGCCGCCTTGGCTGCGGCGGCCTTGGCCTCCGCCACGGCAGCTTCCGTCTCAGCCAAGGCCTTCGACTTGGCCTCAAGACCTTCCTTGGCGGCAGCAAGTGCTCGCTCCACCTCCGCCACCTTGCTGGCACGGCCCGCCGCAAGGTCGGTCAGTTCCTTGATCTTCGCCTCCGAGGCCGTTCGCGCCGTGGTGGCAGCCGTCACGGCGGCCTTCGCCTCGGTCAAGGCACCTTCTAATTCGGCATTGCGCCGCGACCCGGCTTCCGCCAAGTGCCGCGCCCGTTGCAAGGCCGCTTCACCTTCAGCCAGCTTGGTTTCTGCCCCCTGCAGCGCAGCGGCAAGCTCGGCGATCTGGCGGGACTGTGCTGCCATTTGGGCGTCAGCTTCGGCCAGTTTCCGACGCATCTCACGCCGCCCCTGATCCGCGACAAAGCGCATTTCAGGCCAGTCCGGATCCTCGGTCTCAACCGTTTGCGGTACGAATCCGGCCTGAATCATCCAGCTTTTCAAGTCCTCGAACCCAACAGCGCCCTCGTAGAGCGGCTCCAGACCCGCGCGCAGATCAAGCGAATCAATCTGGTCCAGATGGCCCGATTGCCGCAAGGACTGCAGGATGTCCTGTTCGGCACCGGGGGCGTCGATCTTCAGGTGTACGGGGTGCATCACTGTGCCCACACGGTCCAGCAACTGGCCCCCGGACCAGACCTCCACAGGTTGCACCCCCTGCGGTCGCAGTCCGGGCAACAAGCTGCGCAAAGCGGGCAAGGCCGGATGCAAACTGGAATGCGCCAGGTTGTTGGTGACATGCAGGACCCCGTTTGCGGTACCCTGCGCACTGATCGCCACGGCCAGCACGCTGATCTGCGGCCAAGGCGCCAAGCGGGTGATCAGGGACTGTGCGGTTGCCTCATGCGGCTCGACCAGAACCACTTTCGCCGGAGCCGCAGGACCTGCCAGATGCGCCTCAATCCCCGAAGCTGCCCCCGCCCCAATCACAATGAAAGTGCCAGCCGACAAGTCGATTTCAGGCAATGACAACGCAAAGGTCCACTTCATATACAGCCGCTTCCCCGCAACATAGAGCAGCACGGAACATAAACGCAACAGCGCCGTCTTTCGACGGAAGCTGCGCGCCCGAACGGGCTGACATTCACCACCAAACGAGCATCCAAAGGCACGGAGCGTCGTGAGTATTGCGCATTTATTGACAAGGCAGATCTAGAAAGTTCATACCGAACGAGAGCGGGGTCGCGGGGATGACCGTGGCGTCCCGGGCCTGCGGGACGCGTTTGGTGAGGATGTTTGATGGCCGATAACCTACTGCTCGGACCCGAGGCAGGCATTAATCACAGTTTGGCAGTGTTGCGGGCGGATGCCTTTGAAAAGGCCGCACAATCCAGGGTTGATCTGGTTCCCGGTGTCTTCTTGTCGGTCGATCCGGATGCTTCCGTCAGCGGAAAGATCACCTCGGCTCCCGGCAACCTGCTCTCGCTGCGCCTGACACCCAACGGTCCGACGCGATGGATGAGTGTGCATTTCCAACTGGGCGCCGCCGATCTGCGGCAGGTCCAGATCCTTGGCGTGGTGTGCCGGTCGCAAGCGCCGAAATCGACGACCTTCCGGATCACTCTGCGCTCTGGCGTGGCGGGGGGCTTTGTCGACACCTTGTTCCGCAAGACCGTAGCCTCTTATGCCGAACCCAGTGTGCATCTGGATGTCCTTGATCTGACCCGCGAAACCGCCGTCCCGCGTGAGGCGCCGTGGCGCGAGATCATCCTGATGTTCGATCAGGCCGCCGTTGACGTCACCCTGCTGAACTTTGGCATGTTCTCGATATGAGCCTTTGCGTCGTCATCCCGGTCTGGAATGATCCTGACGGTCTGGGCCGCCTGCTGACCCAGATGCTGCAGATGGCGGTGTTCGATCAGATCATCGTGTCCGATGATGCGTCCGACCCTCCGGCCGGACCTGAAACGCTGGGCTTGCCGGATCAGACTGCAGCGGCAATCGCCCGCGACGACCGTATCCTGTGGTTGCGCAGCCCGGACCAGCGCGGTGCAGGACATGCGCGCAATCGGGCACTGGACCGGATCACCACCAGCCACGTGATCTTCTTTGACTCCGACGACCTCTTCCTGCCCGAATTCGCCAGACTGGTTCCGGAACTGGCGGATCAGGAGTTCGATTTCTGCATCTTTCGTCACGTCGACAGCCGCATCCGGGCGCAGGGCGGGTTTGGCCCACTGGGGCCGGACGAAGGGCTTTGGACCAGCGCCCAAGCCATGACCGCCAAACCGACGCCCTTGGCCATGAAGGGGGCAACGCTTCTGTGCCGAATCAGCGCCTATCCGTGGAACAAAGTCTACCGAACCGGGTTCCTGCGTGAAACAGGCATTCGCTGCACCGAAATACCGGTTCACAACGACCTTGAATTACATTGGATGAGCTTTCTCAAAGCGCAGCGCATCCTCACCTCGCGCCGGGTCTGCTGCGAGCATTTCGTGGAGCTGGACGGCAAGCGCCTGACCAATCGGTCCGGCCGCGAAAGGTTTGAAGTGTTTCGGGCGCTGACAGCCCTGCAGGATGAACTGGATGGCAACCCCAGAGGCCTTGAGTTTCTGGAACCCTTCGCTGAATTCTACACCCGGCTTTTCCTGTGGATCACGGACACGCTGGACCCCACCTTGCGCGACAGCTTCGCGGCCAAGGCGCGTGGTTTCCTGCTCAGCCGGGTGACGCTGCCGTTCTTCACGCTGATCGCCCTGCGCAACCCTGCGGTTGCGATCAAGATCAACCGCATGCTGTCTGTGACAGGTTCGGCGCCGGCCTCGGTGGCCCTGAAATGAACATCTCCTTCATCATCACCAGCTACAACGTGGCGCCCTATATCGCGCAATGCCTCAACAGCCTTGTCGGCTGCCTGCGTCCCGGTGATGAGGTCATTCTGGTCGATGATGGTTCCACAGACACAACCGATCTGCTGGCCGAAAAGCGCTTTGTCGCCGGATTTGGCCCGGACGTTGGCACGCAACTGATCTTGCTGGGCACCAATACCATCGGCGGCGTCGGCATTCCGGCCAACATCGGACTGACCCATGCCTCGCGAGAGGCTGTGTTCTTCGTGGACGGTGATGACTGGATGGAGCGTGCCGGATTTCTGACCTGCCGGACCGCGTTCGATGCGACGCGGCCCGATATCCTGATCGGCAACTATCTGGAATATGACGAGGCGACCGGCCAATCGCGTGCCCCTTCTGACATCCACCGCTGGGCGGACTTGCCCAACGGTCAGAGCTCCCAGGATACGGCGCGGAAGGTGGCGCTGTCGATGATTGCGGTGCCATGGCGCAAGTTCTATCGCCGCGATTTTCTGAACCGCACCGCCATCCGCTTCCCCGAGGGTGATTTCTTCTACGAGGACAATCCCTTTCACTGGGACGTTTGCCGCAAGGCCAACACGATCCGGTTTCAGGACACGGTCCTGTGCCATCACCGGGTCAATCGCCCGGGCCAGACCATGGGCGCCACCGGAATCGAGTTTCTGGCCTTCTTCGACCACTTTGAGACGATCTGCCGCAGACTGTCGGTCGAGGACCAGTCCTTGCGTCCGGCGGCGCTGGAATGGCTGGTCAACAATATGTCCTGGCATATCGGGCGCATGAACCAGGGCGCATTTTGGGCCTATGCGGCCCGGGCAGCACAAGTGCTTGAAACACAATCCGAAAACTGGCCTCAGATCCGCAGCCGTTTTGCTGGATCGGCGATCGGTGGCATGGTGGAGGCCCTTGTCAGGGGCCAAGTTGCGGGTACGGTCGCGGCCTGGATGGCCGACCGCACCTTGCAAAATGTGGTGCAGGTCAACAAAAGCGTCGAGGCGCTGCTGTCGGGCACGGATGCACGCAGCCTTGATACTGCGCAACGTATCTCGCAAATGTCCGACCAGGTGCAGGCGCTGCGCCTGATCGAAGAATTTCGGGCCCTGCAGGCCATTCATCGCATTGACACGATTGAAACAACGCCCATTTGAAGGAACCGCTGTCCATGAAGCTTGCCTTGCATATCGGGACCGCCAGAACCGGGACCACGTCACTTCAGGTCTGGTGTGCGGGCAATCGCGATGGGCTGGGACGGCAAGGCATCTGCTACCCGACGACCCTGAGCAACGAAGCGCACCGGGCGTTGGTCGTCTATGGCATGGAAACCAACCTGACCGAGCCCATCCTCGCCCGGTTCGGCATTCAGTCCGCCGAGGACCACGAGGCCTTTCGCAGCCAACTCCGCTCTGATCTTTCGCGTGAGGTGGAAGCCAGCCGGGCACAGGGCCACCGAACCTGGCTCATGTCCAACGAACTGGTCCACAGCAAGATCAATTCTCCCAAGACGATCACCCGCCTGCACGCCCTGCTCAGGCCGCATTTCGACCAGATCACCGTCTACCTGCATCTGCGGCCGCAGGTTGACTTGCTGATCTCCAACACCACCCAAAGGGCGCGCAACGGTCGGGCGGTGACCCGGGCGGAACTGACCCGATCCTCGGTCGGGGCGAAAAGCAGCTATTTCAATTACAACAAATTCATCGGATTTTGGGAGGATGTCTTTGGGCCGCACAATCTGCGGGTCATTCCCTACCGGCGCGTCCCGGATATCACCGGGGTTCTGATCCGGGACCTGGGCATCGACATGACACACCTGCCTGCGGTGGAACGTCTCAATCCTGGGCTGGGGTGGCAGACCCTCGCGCTGGCCAATGTGGTTAACGCCGGTTTTGCCGCCCTGAAGCTGGCGGCGGCGCCCGACCTGCATCTGGACGAACTGCCCGGTCACGACAAGCTGCAGATGGGCCGACGGCTGGCGCAAGAGGTGCAGGCCCGGTTCGACATCAGCAATGCCAAACTGGCCAGCCGCCGGTCTGACATCGAAGCCGAGGATCTGACGCCGGACTGGGCGGCGATGGAAGAGGACGGCAACCTGCATCTGGTCGAAGCGCCAAGCCTTTACGCCGAACAACTGGCGCAGATGGTCCGGCGTCTGGCGCAGGATCATGCGATGGAGCGCTGGCGCCGCCACATCGCCGAAGGCCGGCTTGCGGCACTGTCCGGCGATGCCGCAGCGCTGGACGAAGCCAAACGCGCCGCCGATGAGGCCGCAGCGGAACTGGACCGGCTCGCACGGTCAGGCGGAGATGACGCCGCCACGCCCGACGACGGCCCAGATGACACCCAGACATGATCCGGATCTACCTGTTCGGTGATTTCTGGAACCGCCAGCCTTTGGCCTATGCCCCGATCCGTGACCGGCTGGCCGACCGGATCACCTTTGTCGATGACCCGGCCGAGGCGCAGCTGGCGCTGTTCAGCCACACTCATGACCTGACCCGTCACGCCCGCGCCTTAACGCGCCTGATGGTCGCCCACCCCAACCTGCGCCCGGTGCTTTTGTCAGAGGAGCCGTTCTGGGACACTTGCTGGGCCGCCGACCCGTTCTCGAAATTCCAGACCTGGACGGGTGGCCCCGCGCCCCTGGGCTATGCGGTGCTGAACCACTTCACTTCTGACATCTACGACACCGCAAGAATCCCCTACTTCCTGCTGACCGACCCGCGCTACATCGCGCATTACCGTCCCCACTTTGCCCGCAACGCCGGTTTTTCCGCCGATGACTGGTTGGCTCTGTGGCGCAATCCGAAATGGGATGCGGTTTTCATGGCCGCCCGCCGCGACGACACCCGCCACGAGCCCGACTTTGCCGAGCATGAGGTCTGGGGCCTCAGCGTACTGCGCTCGCGCATCGCGCGCCACTGTCGCGGTGCCGCCGTTCTGCGGGCCGGTCAAGGCTGGGGCGAAGCTGCGCCGCGGGTTGAATTGCCCGACTGGCATGCCGACAAACTGGCGCAGCTTGATCTGGGTTGCCGCTATGTCTCGGCGATCGAGAACACCCACCAGGCCAATTACGTCACCGAAAAGATCTTTGACGCCTTTGCGGTCGGCGGGGTGCCGCTTTATATCGCCACCCCCCGCCATCAGGTGGCCCGGTATGTCAGCAAGGACTCCTGGGTTAATCTTCAGGCCCGCCTGCCTCGGCCCGACGCCGCCAAATCGCACCCCTTCGAGGGCGATGCCCAGCCAAGCCCGGAGTTGGCCAAGGCCTATGTCGCAAGCCAAATCCGGCTGGCCCAACTGTTTGCCGATCCTGCGGCGGTTGAAGGCGAATTGGCAGCCCTGTCACAGCGTCTGTTTGATGCGCTACACCGGCTGACGTTTTAGGGCCAAGGATCAGGTCGCTTGCAGCGCGGGGTCAAGGAACCGCACCTGCGGGCGCTGGATCAAGCGGGCCAAGTCCTCGGCGTAACGCGCGTCAAGCCGCGCCGCCTCCTGCGTCGTCCAGGGATCGAACCCGGCCACACCTGGCCCGCGCGGGAAGGTCCGGTTGATCGCCTGCACATCGGCGCGCTGCACGGGCCGGGTCTGGTGCAGCGCATGCATGGCCTGAACGGCGGCCTGCGAAAACCCCGGCCTTTCGCCCTGCGCCTGCAAGGTGATGGCGCCCTGCGGCAAGCCCGTAACCTGCGCCAGCAGCGGGCGTTCGCGGTGGCGCAATATCTCTGCCGTATAAATCAGAATGTCGGACTGCGGAAACGCCGTTGCAAGACGCCCCACCAGATCGTCCCAAGACAGGGACTGTTCCGCGATCCCGTTGAAATCGCGAAAGGATCGGAACGGCGTCGACTTCAACGCCTCGCAATACAGTGATGGCAGAAAGCCCGAGAAGCACCGCAGCCCCAGAACAATCTGCGGCCGCACCAGACCAAGGTAATCGGCAACCTTGCGCGCCCGGTTTGCGCCCGTGGGATAAAGACTGGTCGGACCCAGCGCATTCTGCACAAGTGCAAGAATGTTTTCGTCGAAGATCAGCCGCTGGCGCTGCCCTTCAAGGCGCGGCGGCGGCGCGGCAGGGGCGTCCGGGTGATCGGCATGCAGCAATGGGCGCGTATAAAGACGGCGAAACTCGGACAGTTCCAGATAAGCAATGCCGGCGGCCTGCAATTCGGCCTGTGACAAATCCAGCGATTTTTGCAGGAATGTGGTTCCCGTCTTGTGAACCCCAAGCCACAGGGTATCAATCAGGGGACGACCCGGTGACGCCGTCATAAAACCCTCTTCCTGCGAACCCTTGCCCTGCGGCCAAAGACTTGTACGCTTTGGGCCAAACTGCTTCCATCTGTCCGGTCTGTCAAAAGCCCACGCAATCCCATAGCATAGTGAAGTAGTATCGGAGACGGCCATTATGCAACAAGTCAGACTGCAAGAGGATAAGAATGCCGGCGGTATCCTGCCGCAGGTGTTGTTCTGGGACGGTCAGCAAGCGCTGGCCAATCATCTTGCGGCCAGCCTTGGTGCCCCTGCCCCCTTGCCGTTTGATGCGGCGGCTGTGACGCGCAATGGGACATCCGCTCTCGTGCTGTGGCGCGGCGCCGACCATGATCTTGCGACCTGCCTGACCACCGGCGCTTCGATCCCCGACGCTTTGTCCGCGTGGAAGGGCAAGGCCCAACTCTTGCTGGCCACCTTCCGCAAGAACCGCCGCACCCTGATTTTGGCCGAGGGTGAGGCGCTGCGCCTGGGCGGCACATTGACGCTGTGCGAGCGTCTGGGCATCCCCGAAATCCCGAGCCCCCCCGCGACCGAAGAGCCTTCGGCTTTGGCACAGGCGCTGGTGCAACTGGCCTTGGGTCAAGACGACAGCCTAAGGCAGTTGCGTGAGGAGCTGCTGTCCTCCAGCCTGCCCGGTCCTGACATGCAGATTGATGCTCTGCTGGATCAGGTCGCGGCGCAGACATCGCAAACCAGCCAAACGCTCTCGGCGTTGGAAAGCCAGTTGGCAAAAGCCAGTCTGCGCACTCAAGAGGTCGAGGCGGATCGAACCCGCCTTCAGGATACAGCCCAAGGTTTGGGGCAGGAACTTGAGGCCGTAAAGCGCGCATTGCAGGCCGCCCAAGCCGCAGGCGACGCGCTCACTGCCGAGCGGGACGCGCTGTTGCAAGACAGGGCACTTCTGGAAGACCAGATCCGCCAGATGGACGACGCCACGACGGCAATGGCTGCGGCGGCGCAGGCCGATGCCGCAGCCGCGGCCCTTCAGATCAAGGCGCTGGACGGCGCGCGCGCCCGACAAGATCAGGAGATCAACGCACGGGTTGCCGAAACCAGCGCGCTGCAAGCCTCTCTTGCCCAGCGCGAGGCCGAAGGGCAGATGCTCCTCGACCAGATCGCGCTTGAAAGATCCGCATTGATTGCGGCAGGCCAGCGGATCGCGGACCTGGAAGGCGCGCTGTCGGATCAGGTCAGCCGATTTGCCGATCTCAGCCGCGAACGCGATTCGGAAAGCGTCTTGCTACGGGCCCAGATCGAGATCGAGCAATCCAACATCGCCCTGCAAACCAAAGCCCTGCAGGACGCCGCCGGGCAGATCAGCGCGCTTCAAGCGCAACTTGCGCAGCAGGCGACCAAAGCCAAGGCTGCCCGCGCCGAACGCGAGGCCGAGGTCAAGTCTCTGCGCGCCCGCATCGCAGAGGCACAAGAGGCCCTTGCCACACAGGCCAGCGCAGCCCAGTCCGCAGCAGCCGCCAGCGCCAAGCGGATCGCCGATTTGGAAGCGGCGGTGACCCAGGCCGAAACCACGCTCGCCGCCGCGCAGGCCGATGGCGCGGTGCTTCAGGCGCGTTTGGCGGAATTTGAGACGGATGCCGGGTTGATGCGCGATCAGATCAAGCTTGATCAGACCGACATGTTTTCTCACCTCAACGCCGCGCAAAACGCGTCCCATGCTGCGGCGTTGCGGATCGCGGCGCTGCAGGGTGAGGCAACATCGCAGGCGCTGGTGACGTCTGCCTTGGAAACCCGCGTGGCTGCCGCCGACCAGTTGATCGTGGACATCTCGGCCGCGCTCGAGGCGGAACGCAAGACGGCCGCACAAGCCCTGCGCACTGCCGAGGAAATTCAGGCACAGTTGACCGAGCGCGCGGAAGAAATCGATCTTTTGCGCCACCAGTTGGGCTTGGTTCAAGACGACCTGAGCCGTGATCTTCCTGCGTCGCAGGCGCAGACGCACGCGGCGGCGCTGCGCATCAAGGTCCTGCTTGAAGAAAGCCTGCTCAAGGACAGGGCCAAGTCCCTGGCCGAAGCGACGGCGCGCAGCATTCAAAGCGAGGTGGCAAAGCTTGAAGCGGCCTTGGCCGAGGAACAAACCGCACGGTCACAGGCTGCCGCCACAAACAACCGGCTAACCGAAGACCTCGCCGATCGGGCGCTTGAGGCGGAGTTGCTCTTGGCGCAGGTCAGCCTGTTGCAGGATAACCTGACCCAAGCGGTCACGGCTGCGGCAGACGCGCAGGAAGCGGCCAAGGCCACTGTCCCCGCCGCGCATGCCGAAGAGTGGGACAAAGCCCTCTCCAAGGCCCTCGCCGCCGCCCGTCACGAGGCCGATCTGCGGGCCAAACTGGAACAAGACCTCGACGCCGTGAAGGCGGCGCTGCAGGCCCGGGTCCTGCGTGAGGCCGATCTGGCCTACAACCGCAAGCTTTTCACGCAGATGACCGTCGAGGCCAAAGCATCGCTAGACGAAATTGCCAGACTGTCCGGCCCGTTGCGGGTTGCCAGCTTCGCCCCCGCCCCTCAGCAACCCTGATCAGACGCGGGGCAACGCCGTGCCTATCCCCCGGAAAAAACGAAAGAGTTCACTGGTGCCCGCGGCCGGGCTCGAACCGGCACGACCATTCGGTCTGAAGATTTTAAGTCTTCTGTGTCTACCATTTCACCACGCGGGCGCGCAGTCTGGCCACAATAGCCTGTCTGGGCTGGCAGGGTAAAGCCATGCACCTCATCCAAAGCCTCCGACATCCACCTGCTGCGACGCGGCATTGACTTACCCCACGCCGCGCGGTTTGCTAAGCGGGAGAGTTTGCGGGAGGTTCGCAATGAACAAGGAATATCCCAGCGCGAAAGCCGCGCTGGAAGGGCTGCTTTTTGATGGCATGACCATCGCCAGCGGGGGCTTCGGGCTTTGCGGCATCCCCGAACTGCTGATCGCGGCCATCCGCGAGGCGGGAACCAAGGATCTGACCATCGCCTCGAACAACGCGGGCGTCGATGGCTTTGGGCTTGGCGTCCTGCTGGCGACACGGCAGGTCAAGAAGATGATCTCGTCCTATGTCGGCGAGAATGCCGAATTCATGCGGCAGTACCTGTCGGGCGAACTTGAACTGGAATTCAACCCGCAAGGCACCCTCGCCGAGCGTCTGCGGGCCGGTGGGGCGGGTATCCCCGGCTTCTACACCAAGACCGGCGTCGGCACCGTCATCGCCGAAGGCAAGGAACACAAGGATTTCAACGGCGAGACCTATATTCTTGAACGCGGCATCGTGTCCGATCTGTCGATCGTCAAGGCCTGGAAGGCTGACCCCTCGGGCAACCTCGTTTTCCGCAAAACCGCCCGCAACTTCAACCCGCCCGCCGCCACCGCCGGCAAGATCTGCGTGGCAGAGGTCGAAGAGATCGTGCCGTTGGGCTCACTCGACCCCGACAGCATCCACCTGCCCGGCATCTACGTCCACCGCCTGATCCAAGGCGAGCATGAAAAGCGCATCGAGAACCGGACAACGCGCAAAAGGGAGGCCGTGTGATGGCTGGCTGGGACAGAAACCAAATCGCCGCCCGTGCGGCGCAGGAACTGCGCGACGGGACTTATGTGAACCTTGGCATCGGGATTCCGACGCTGGTGTCGAATTACATTCCCAAGGGCGTCAACGTCACCCTGCAATCGGAAAACGGCATGCTGGGCATGGGCCCCTTCCCGATCGAGGGCGAGGAAGACCCGGACTTGATCAACGCCGGCAAGCAGACCATCACCGAACTGCCGCAGACCGCCTATTTCGACTCTGCCCAGTCCTTCGCGATGATCCGCGGCGGCAAGATCGCCATGGCGATCCTTGGCGCGATGGAAGTCAGCGAGAAGGGCGATCTGGCCAACTGGATGATCCCCGGCAAGCTGGTGAAGGGCATGGGCGGGGCGATGGACCTTGTGGCGGGCGTGGGCCGCGTCGTGGTCGTGATGGATCACACCTCCAAGCACGGCGAATCGAAGGTCTTGAAGGAATGCACCCTGCCTTTGACCGGCAAGGCCGTGGTGGACCGCATCATCACCAACTTGGGCGTGCTGGATGTCGGCCACAAGGGGCTGCACATTGTCGAACTGGCCGATGGGGTCACGGAAGAAGAACTCCGCGCCGCGACCGAGGCGACAATCGTTGGCTGACCATGTCATCACCCGCGAGGTTAGCGGTCACAAGGGCCGCTACGTCATCCGTGCGAACGGGGACGAGGCGGAACTGACCTATTCGATCACCACGCCCGAACTGGTAATCGCCGACCACACCTTCGTGCCCGACAGTTTTCGCGGCACGGGGGCGGGGCTGGCCTTGGTCACCCGGCTGGTGGCCGATTCGCGGGCAGAGGGTTTCAAGATCATGCCGCTTTGCCCCTTCGTCAACGCGCAGCGCTTGCGACATCCTGACTGGGCGGATGCCTTCGCGGTTTGACCACCATCAGGGCTGAAGGGCTGTCTGGGTCGGGGCGCTGGCCGACACCACGTTGAACACGCAAGGATCGCTGACCAGCTCCGGCGGCGTCATGCACAGCCCTTGGGCGACCTGCCAGGCCGCCAGCACCTTGGGCACATAGTCCCGTGTCTCGGCAAAGGGCGGCACGCCGCCATTGGCGGTCACCGCCCCCTCCCCCGCGTTATAAGCGGCCAGCACCATCACCGGATCACGGTTGAAATTGCCCATCAGCCAATCGAGATAGGCCACCCCGCCCTTGATGTTCTGCGCGCCATCCAGCGCGTCGGTCACGCCAAACCGTTTGGCGGTGTCGGGAATAAGCTGCATCAACCCCTGCGCCCCGGCCCCGCTGGCCGCCTTGGCGTCACCGCCGCTTTCCACCGACATCACGGCAAGCACCAAGGCCGGAGAGACATTGGTGCCCACGGTGTCTTTCAGGATCTCGGTCCCCCAGGTCTGCGCCAGTCCCTGCATCGCTTGAAGGCGCGGCGCAGTGACACTTGTGCCATCCGGCCCCTCGGACAAAGCCGCCAAGGCCAGTGGAAAGCGCCCATCTGCGGCGGCAAGGGTGACTGGCACCTTGTCCCAGAACCAGTCGTAATGCGCCCCTGCGGGCGCCACGGGCACCAGCGGCGCGACCGCCGCCGAATCATCATGGTGATCCGGATGCGGATCCACCTTGGGTGCTGCGGCCAGCAAGGCCGCCTGTTCGGCCGGATCAATCTGAACGGTGATCCGCTTGCCGACCTGAATGTCCGAGACCTTCACCATCTTGAAGGTGAAACTGCGCGCCTGCGGCAAACCCTCGGCCGCCGCGCCGTGGGTCAGCACACAAAGCGCCAGCAGCGCGCAAAGACCTGCGCCCCTATTTCGGTTCATTGCCATCGACGGGTGCCTGCCCGATTGTTCTTCTTGGCCAAACACTGGCAGAATCGCCCGCTTTGGCAAAGCCTTTCGCCATCTGACCTGTCGTTGCCTTCGCCAAAGCGACGGAAAGGACACGAAAAGCCAAGGGGTTCGCCACATTTCTGCCACAAAATGAATGCGGTAATTCCGCAATCCGGCCCAACCGCCGCCCCGTTGGCGCGTTTAATTACAGTCATACCGAGGGAAAGAGAGCGTAAGGCGATCCGCCAAAGCAACAGACCCGATCCGGTAGGCAAAAACCAACCAGCGATAGGAATGCAATTATGAAACTCCTGAACCTGTTCAAAGCATTTACGACCGACGAATCTGGCGCTGTGACTGTTGACTGGGTTGTGCTGACCGCCGCCATCGTGGGCCTCGGCATGATCGTGATCACCTCGGTCGGCACCGGCGTGACCGGCCTGGCAGACCGCATCTCCTCCGACGTCAGCGCGACCGGCTCGCCCTACACCAACCAGTGATCGCTGGCTGAGTCTTCGGACCAGACACACAACAGGCCACACCCCGGGGTGTGGCCTGTTTTCTTGTGTCCGGGCCAGACATCTGCACCCGCCCTGAAAATGTCACAAAAACACCCCCAAGTTTCCGGACATCGCCCAACCAACGCCCCGAAGACCCGGCAAAACGATCTCATCCGAACGGGGCACGGGAACAGAGGCCCAAGCCAGTAGGACCGAACGGTAGAACCTGAACCTGACACAAAGGACACCCACCATGAAATTCCTGAACCTGTTCAAAGCTTTCAAGACCGACGAATCTGGCGCCGTGACGGTGGACTGGGTCGTGCTGACCGCCGCCATCGTGGGCCTCGGCATGATCGTGATCACCTCGGTCGGCACCGGCGTGACTGGCCTGGCAGACCGTATCTCCTCGGACGTCAGCGCGACCGGCTCGCCCTACACCAACCAGTGATCGCTGGCTGACGCCATCTGATCTAACCTCTCAGGCCGCATCCCAGGATGCGGCCTGTTGCATTTGCAGCTGCCGCCATCCGGCGATCCGGGTCGCAAATCCCACGGGCCCGCCCTGCCCCCAAAACGCCACTAAATCGTACCAAATTTTCACGATCACCGCCCCATCAGCGCCGTGATGACCCGGCAAAACAAGCTCAACCGATCGGGGCAAGGGAACAGAGGCCCAAGCCAAACAGACCGAACGGGAGACCCTGAACCCGACACAAAGGATATACCACCATGAAACTTCTGAACCTTTTCAAAGCCTTCAAGACCGACGAATCTGGCGCCGTGACCGTGGACTGGGTCGTTCTGACCGCCGCCATCGTGGGCCTCGGCATGATCGTCATCACCTCGGTCGGCACCGGCGTGACCGGCCTGGCAGACCGCATCTCCTCGGACGTCAGCGCGACCGGCTCGCCCTACACCAACCAGTAATCGCTGCGGCGATACTCTGCGCAACACCTGGAAAGCCGCGTTCTTCCGGAACGCGGCTTCCTTCATCCGGGGCGCAAAGCGGCAGTGTCATACTTAATACTGCCCCGTTGATGCCCCATTTTCGCCTACAGCTTCGGGCAGTCTGAGCCCGGTCTTTGTTAGCTTGGCAAGGCTCAGACAGACGGCGCCAGGTGATGGGAAGGGCGGGCTTCGAATATGTTTTGGAAACGCTTTACAGACGACGAAACAGGGGCCGTGACCGTCGATTGGGTCGTCCTGTCGGCAGCTGTCATCGGGATGGGCATGATTGTCCTGGTTCCGATCGCCTTCAGCGCGGACAGCACCGTGTCGCGCCTGTCCGACTATATCGCGGCCATCCCGCTGGGGATCGGCAACAACTGAGGGTCGCACCGGACAGCGCCGGTGTGACATGGGTAATGGGGTAATGTCATGAGAACAGTTTTCAGTCTGGTTCTGGTCGTGGGTCTCGCGCTGGCAGGATTCGCCGTCTACATGACCCAGAAGTATTTCAGTCAGTCGCAAGCCGAACTGAACTATGAACGTGACCTGCGGGCCAAGACCGGGCCGCTGGTGCAGATCTACGTTGTGAACAAGGTCAAGAAATACGGCGAGGTCCTGACCAAGGACGATGTCCAGCTGATCTATTGGCAGCAAAGCGCCCTGCCCGAACATGCCTTCCAGAAGGAAGAGGTCCTGTTCCCGCCGACCGAAAAGAACCCGCGTTATGTCAGCCGCCAGATCGAGAAATTTGAACCGATCCTGACCGAAAACGTCACCGAACCCGGCAAACCCGCCGGCCTGACCAGCAACCTAGAGCCGGGTCAGACCGCCTTTGCCGTCAAGGTTGACGTGGCCTCGGGCGTGGCGGGCTTCGTGCAGGTCGGGGACCGGGTCGATGTCTACTGGACGGGCTCGGTGTCCGGTTCCAGCGACGAGATGACCCGCCTGATCGAAAGCGGCGTCAATGTCGTGGGGGTGGATCAGCAATCGGATAACTCCACCGCAACCACCGGCGTGGCGCGCACCGTCACCCTAGCCGCCGCCCGTGAGGACGTCGCCCGTCTGACCCAGGCGCAAGCGACAGGTCGGCTGACGCTGGCCCTTGTGGGCTCCACCGACACGTCGGTCGCCGGCAAGATCGAGGTGAACAGCAACCAGCTTCTGGGCATCACACCACAGCAGGTCGCCGTGGCGCCTTCGACGCCGAAAGTCTGCACGATCAAGACCCGCAAAGGGGCTGATGTGGTCGATACGCCAATTCCCTGCACGAATTAAGCGCTGAAAAACCAAACGCGGCCCCCATATATCGTGGGGCCGCGTTCTGATTCCGCAAGAGACTGAGGGCTGTTGCAGGTTATCCACATAAGGAACGCCTTCCAACCTTTTGATTCTTGCTTAAAAATGCCATCTGGGGCATTTTACCAATAGAAAACGGGCAGCAAAGACCCGGATTTGGGCATTTTGAGAGGGCAGGTCGATGAAACTGCGAGGCCTTTTGATGGCAGGACTGCTGGGGCTGGCCATGACCAGCACCTCGCTGTGCCCTGCACCAGCGCTGGCACAAAATCTTTCCATCATGAAGGGCTCCGTCAACGAGCCTCTGGAAGTCCCGATGAACCGGGCTGTCGTCGTCGAAAGCGACACATCCTTTGCCGAGCTTTCGGTGGCGAACCCCGGCATCGCAGATATATCGACCCTGTCCGACAAGACGATCTATGTGCTGGGCAAGACGCCGGGCCGTACGACGATGACGCTGTTGACGCAGGACGGCAAGCTGATCTCGAACGTCGAGGTTCATGTCACCCCCGACATCGAAGAATTCAAGGAACGCCTGCAGCAGATCCTGCCGGGCGAGCATATCGAAGTGCGCACCGCCAATGACGGCATCGTGCTGTCGGGCACCGTGTCCTCCACGGCCAAGCTGGACCGTGCGCTGGATCTGGCCTCGCGCTATTCGCCCGACAAGGTCTCGAACCTTCTGATGGTCTCGGGCACGCAGCAGGTCATGCTGAAGGTCCGCTTTGCCGAAATGCAGCGTTCGGTGTCAAAAAGCCTCTCGGCCTCGCTGGGCGTGCGCGGCGGCACCAATGTCGGCGTCGAAGGCGCCACGGGCACGGTTCTGGACAATATCAACAACGGCCCCGGCAGCTTCAAACCGGCCAGCGGCACCCAAGGCGCGCTGGGTCTGGGCTTCACCGCAGGTTCGCTGGAATTCGGCGTGCTGCTGGAGGCGCTGGAATCCAAGGGCGTCGTGCGAACCCTCGCCGAACCCAACCTGACCGCGCTTTCGGGGCAAGAGGCCAAGTTCCTCGCCGGCGGCGAATATCCGATCCCGATGACCGGCACCAATGGTCAGGTCTCTATCCAGTACAAGCCTTTCGGGGTCGAGCTGAACTTCACGCCCACCGTGGTCGATGGTGACACCATCAACCTGCAGATCAACGCGGCCGTCTCCTCGATCGACACCACAACGTCGGTCACCACCAACGGCATCTCGGTCAACGCCTTCAAACGCCGCGAAACTTCGACCACCGTGGAAATGCGCGACGGCGAAAGCTTTGCCATCGCCGGCCTGCTGCAAGACGACTTCCGTGACCTGAACGGTCAGGTGCCGTGGCTGGGCGACGTTCCGATCCTGGGCGCGCTGTTCCGCAGCGCCGATTATCAGCGCAACCAGTCCGAACTGGTCATCATCGTGACGCCGCATCTTGTGACGCCGATCAAGGGCGATACCTTCGCCCTGCCCACCGACCGCATCCGCATCCCGACGGAAAAAGAGCTGTTCCTGTTCGGCAAGACCGCCGGCAAGCAGACCGGCGCTGCGGGCGAAGTGGCCCGGCAGGATTTCAGCGGCTCCTACGGCTATTCGATGGAGTGACGGCATGAACATCCTTGCAAAACCCCTGATCGTCGCCGCTCTCGCCCTGTCCACGCTCTCCGCCTGCGATCCGACCGCCTTCAACCGCGAGGCCGGGGCCGAGGTGGACGAAGGTGGCTTCGGCAATGCCACCATGACCAACACCATCGCGATGATGAGCGAGGGGGAAGCCACCCAGATGCTCAGCGACCGCTTTGCCGCCGAGGTCAGCAACACCGTCAACTTTGAGTTCAACAAGTCTGATCTGACCCCCGAAGCCATGGCGACGCTGGCCCGGCAAGCCGCCTGGATCAAGCGCTTCCCCGAGGTGCGTTTCAGCGTCTACGGCCACACCGATCTGGTCGGAACCGAGGCCTACAACAAGGGCCTTGGCCTGCGCCGTGCCGAAGCGGCCGTGGCCTATCTCGTCGGTCAGGGCATCTCGCGCGCCCGTCTGCAGGCGCTGGTGTCTTATGGCGAAACCCGCCCGCTTGTGAACACCACCGCCCCCGAGGTGCGCAACCGCCGCGCCGTCACCGGCGTGTCGGGCTTTGCCAAGGGGTATTCCGGGCTGTTGAACGGCAAATATGCCGCCATCATCATGCGCGATTACGTGGCCAGCGGGACGGCCCCAATCACGCCCCCCACCGAGGTCAAGACCACCGTCGGCAGCGGCTCCGGCGGCTGAACCGCCCTGCGGTCTTTCTCAGGGCCCGTTTGCGCGGGCCCTTTTTCGTTAATGAATTGGCAAGACCTGCCGCCATTGTTTCGCACTTTTCCGCAAACAAGGCGCTGCATGGAAAATACCAAAGATTGACGCCATTTCAGCCCCAATCTCGCCACCATCTGCCAGCACAGTCCAGCCATGGGACCGGTGTGCCGACCGCATAAGAGTCGGCCACGGGTTCAACGGTGGTGTGTGTCGCCGCAAGCGGACCGTCCGCTGACTGTGAGGCGTTATTTTGAAGGACTGGGCAATGACGAGCATCGCGAACCTGCAACCGGAGCCGGCCCCCATCCTCGCGTGTACCATTTCACGCGACGTGCAGAATTTTGAACTGCTGATCGACGATATGGAACTGGAGCTGGGCGAAAGCTGGGGCGATTTGTCGTTTGACGACGCTCAGGTCTTTCTCGACCAACCCGACGCACGCGGATTGGAGTTTGTGGCCATCGCGGTCAACGCCGAAGATGAGGCCGATCTGGGCCGCATCACCGACGTCATCAAGCAGGCTAAATCCCACAATATCAAGGTTTTGCTGGTTGCCAACCAGATCGGCCCGATGGCCTTGCACCAATTGCTGCGGCTGGGGGCGGATGATTTCCTGCCCTATCCGCTGCCCGAAGGGGCCTTGCACGAAACCATCGAGCGCATCCGCAAACCGGTGCCCGCCCCGGCTTTGGTGGCAGAGGTGGGCGGGACGGACCCCGGCGCGCCGGAAAACCAGATGCCGCATCCCGGCTTCAAGGCCAAGGGCGACCGCGATGCCGTGGTCCTGCCCGTGCACGGCATGTGCGGCGGCAGCGGGGCCTCGACCTTCGCCACCAACCTTGCCTGGGAACTGGCCAACATCGGCAAGGACGCCCCGCGCGTCTGCCTGATCGACCTCGACTTCCAGTTCGGCTCTGCCGCAACCTACCTGGACCTGCCGCGCAAGGAATCGGTCTTCGAACTTCTGTCGGACGCCCATGCCGTGGACAGCGATGCCCTGTTGCAGGCCATGCTGACCTTCAACGACAAGCTGCACGTCCTGACCGCCCCCGCCGACATGCTGCCGCTGGACATCATCGGCCCCGAAGACATCGGCCGCATCATCGACATGGCCCGGGCGAACTTCGATTTCGTCGTGATCGACATGCCCAAGACCGTGGTGGCCTGGACTGAATCCGTGCTGCAACGCGCCCATGTCTACTTCGCGCTGATGGAACTGGACCTGCGCTCGGCCCAAAACGTGCTGCGCTTCATCCGGGCGCTGAAGGCTGAATCGCTGCCGCATGAAAAGCTGCGCTATGTCTTGAACCGCGCCCCGAAATTCGCCGACCTTGGCGCAAAATCCCGCGTCAAGCGCATGGCGGAAAGCCTTGATATCGCCATCGAAGTGCAATTGCCCGATGGCGGCGCGCAAGTCACCCAAGCCAATGATCACGGCCTGCCGCTGTCGGAAAGTGCGGCAAAGAACCCGCTGCGCAAGGAAATCCAGAAACTCGCCAAATCCCTGTTCGAACTGAACCGGGCTGTTGAAACCGCACGCAAGTGACACGCTGCCTGAAATTCTTCCTGTAACTCCCGTGGGGGGCATAGATGTTTTCGCGATTCAAGAAACCTGACGCACCGCAAAAACCCACCGCCACCGCGGTGGGCTCTGGCGCACCGACCACCCGCGTTGGCCTGGCCCCGGCCGCCAAGGTCAGTCTGGCCACCCGCCCCGTGGTTCCGGTCGCCAATCCGGCAGAGGTGGCCGCCTCTGACAAGGAACGCAAGCGCAAGGAAAAGATCAGCGAACTGAAGGTCGAACTGCACAAGCGCCTCTTGGACAGCCTGAACCTGTCCGCTCTGGAAACCGCGAGCGAAAACAACCTCAAGACCGAAATCGCCGACATCACCTCGGAAGCGCTGAACGAAATGTCGGTGGCCATCAACGCCACCGACCGCGCCACGCTGAACCAGGAACTTTATGACGAGGTCATGGGCCTTGGCCCCTTGGAGCCGCTGCTGAAGGACGAATCCGTCAACGACATCCTGGTCAACGGCCCGCGCCGCATCTTTGTGGAGCGCAAGGGCAAGCTTGAACTGACCGACATCACCTTCAAGGACGAACGCCACCTGCTGCGGATCATCGACAAGATCGTGTCCGCCGTGGGTCGCCGTGTCGATGAAAGCAACCCCTATTGCGACGCGCGCCTTGCCGATGGCAGCCGCTTCAACTGCATGGTTCCGCCGGTTGCCGTGGATGGAAGCCTTGTCTCGATCCGGAAGTTCAAGAAGGAAAAGCTGAAGATCGACGACCTGATCCGCTTTGGGGCCTTCACCGAGGAAATGGCCGCCTACCTGCAAGCCGCCGTGTCCTGCCGGTTGAACATCATCGTGTCGGGCGGGACGGGGTCGGGCAAGACCACCACGCTGAACGCGCTGTCGTCCTTCATCGACAACGATGAACGCGTGCTGACCATCGAAGACACCGCCGAACTTCAGCTGCAACAGGTCCACGTCGGCCGCATGGAAAGCCGCCCGCCGAACGTCGAAGGCAAGGGCGCCGTCACCCAGCGCGACTGTCTGCGCAACGCCCTGCGGATGCGGCCTGACCGCATCATCGTCGGCGAAACCCGGGGCGAGGAAGTCATCGACATGCTGCAGGCGATGAACACCGGCCACGACGGCTCCATGACCACCATCCACGCCAACTCCGCCCGCGATGGCATCAGCCGTCTGGAAAACATGGTGGCCATGGCCGGCATCGAAATGCCGCTGAAGGCCGTCCGCTCTCAGATCGCCGCCGCCGTGAACCTGATCGTGCAGGCCTCGCGCCTGCAGGACGGCTCGCGCCGCATGGTCTCGATCACCGAGATCACCGGCATGGAAGGCGAGGTCATCTCGATGCAAGAGATCTTCCGTTACGAACGCCTTGGCGTCGAACCCAACGGCAAGATCATCGGCCGCTTCAACGCCACCGGCGTGCGCAGCCATTATTCCGAGCGTTTCCGGCAGTGGGGCTTCGACCTGCCGCCGTCGCTTTATGAACCCATCGTGTAAGGTCAGATCATGCAGATCTCTGCTGCCCCCCTCATCTACCTGTTGATCTTCGTCGCGGTGGTCTTTCTGGTCGAGGGCCTGTACCTCACGGTTTTTGGCAAATCGATCAGCCTGAACAGCCGCCTGACGCGCCGTCTGGCGCTGCTGGAAAAGACGCATGACCGTGAAAAGGTGCTGGAACAACTCCGCAAGGAAATGTCCCAGCACGTCAACGCGCGCGGCATCCCGCTGTATTCGATCCTGGCCAACAAGGCCCAGCGCGCCAACATCGCCTTCACACCCCGGGCGCTGATCGGCATCATGGGGGTCTTGGCCATCTTCGCCTATATCGGCCTGACCTTCGGCACCTCGGCCGGGCCGGGCGTGCGGGCCATCGTCGCCGTGGTCATGGGCGTGGGCGGCGTCTATGTCTGGATCAACAACAAGGCCAAGAAGCGCATGGCCCTGCTGGAAGAACAACTGCCCGACGCGGTCGAACTGATGGTGCGCTCCTTGCGCGTCGGCCACCCTTTCTCGTCAGCCATAGCCAACGTCTCCAAGGAAATCTCCGATCCCCTCGGCACGGAATTCGGCGTCATCGCCGACGAAGCGTCTTACGGCCGTGACGTTGCCGAAAGCCTGAAATCCTTCGCCGAACGGATGGACAGCCAGGACTTGCGCTTCCTTGCCGTGGCCGTGACCATCCAGCAGCAATCGGGCGGCAATCTGGCCGAGATCCTCGACGGTCTGGCCAAGGTGATCCGCGCGCGCTTCAAGCTGTTCCGCCGCGTCAAGGCCATCACTGCCGAGGCGAAATGGTCGGGCATGTTCCTGTCCGCCTTCCCGATCGGCGCGCTGATCGTGATCAACGTGATCGAACCGCATTACTACGACGACGTGCAAAAGACCGCCGCCTTCATCCCCGCCTGTCTAGTCGTGGGGGCCTTTCTGGTCGTCAACGTCGTCTTCATGAAAATCATGGTCAACATCAAGGTCTAAGCACATGGACGTCCTTTCCAACCTCAACGCGCTTCTGGTGGACAAGTTCGGCCCCCTCGGTCCACTTTACGCGGTGGGCTTGCTGGGCATGGTCCTGATCATGGCCGTGCTGCCCTCGATGCTGCGCAAACGACCCGAGCCGTTTGACAAGCTGAAGGCGATGCGTGCGCATGCCCCGTCCAAGGCGCAGGGCCCGACCCTGCGCAAGGGTGACAAGGTCGACAAGCTGGAAAAGTTCGCCAACTTCCTGGAACCGCAGGACGTTGAAACCATGACCGCCTCGCGCCTGAAGATGATGCGGGCCGGCTATACCAACAAGAACGCCGTGCGGATGTTCCACTTCGCGCAGTTCGCCTTGGGCATAGGCCTTTTGCTTCTGGGCCTTCTGTACACGTTCATCATGGCCCAGAAGGGCGAGGTTTCAACCCAGTTCAAGCTGCTCGCCACCCTGATCCCCGGCTGCGCGGGGTATTACCTGCCGCAATACTGGGTGCAGCGCCGCCTGCAAACCCGCCAGCAGCAGATCATCCAAGGCTTCCCTGACGCGCTGGACCTGATGCTGGTCTGCGTCGAGGCGGGCCAGTCGCTCGACCAATCGATCAACCGCATGGCCAAGGAAACCCGCGCCGGCTACCCCGCCCTCGCCGACGAACTCGACATGGTCTCCAACGAGGTCAAGGCCGGCAAAGAGCGCGTGCAGGTTCTCAAAGATCTGTCCGAGCGCATCAACATCTCGGACATCTCCTCCTTCGTCACCACGCTGGTGCAATCGGCCACCTACGGCACCTCGATCGCCGAGGCGCTTCGTGTCTATTCCGCCGAAATGCGGGATAAACGCGTGATGCGGGCCGAAGAGAAGGCGAACACCTTGCCCACGAAGCTGACCCTTGGCACAATGATGTTCACCGTTCCGCCATTGATGATCATTCTGATCGGGCCTTCGGTGATGGGCATTTCAAAAGTCCTGACCATGGGGCGCGGCTAAATCCGCAGCGGCAGGGTCGGACCGGCAAATAGGTGTGGCTCTGCGGCGTGCGGTTTTCCTTTTGGTGGTGGCGATGCTGGCCGGATGCTCTTTGGGCGGAGAGCTGTCCTCCACCGGATCAACCCCACCGGCGGTGGACGGCACCAAGGCCGGCGTTGACGGGCTGGAGGTCGGACACCGCCTGATGGCCGCCGGTGAATATGAACTGGCGCTGAAGGCCTATTACCGCGCGGCCTCGGTGCAGGGCATGAATGCCGATGTCCTGTCCGCCGTGGGCTCGGCCGATCTCAAGCTTGGGCGGCTCAATCAGGCCGAACAGATCCTGCGCCGCGCCATCGAGGAAGACCCGACCTTCGTGCCCGCCATCAACAACCTTGGCGTCGTCCTGATGGAACGCGGCGCCTATGGCGAGGCGCGCGGCGTCTTCCAGACCGCCTTCGAACTCGACAGTGGCAATTCGGATGAAATCCGCGAGAATTTGCGCACGGCTATCGCCCGAACCGCCAGTTCTGTGTATGGTGACCCCGTTGCCAAGGACGCGCCCAAGTTCAACCTCGTGCGCCGCGGTCAGGGGGACTATGTTCTTCTATCGCAGCTGTAACGCGGAATCCCGCGCCCTTGGATCGAGCAGCAAAAGGACGCAAAATGCGCCAACCGGGTATTATCGTGCTGTGCCTTCTGGGCGCAGAATTTTTGACAGCGTGCCAGCAAGGCATTTCGCGCAGCCAGGCCGCCCGCGCCGTGGCCGAAGCGCAGGCCGTGGACCAGAACAACCTCAGTGACATCATGCTGACGGTCGGCGATCCGGCCGAGGCGGTGACCTATTTCAAGAACGCCCTCGCCGTGGCCCCCGACCGGGTCGATCTCAAACGCGACCTGGCCAAATCCGAGGCGCGGGCCGGGCTTTACACCGAAGCCGCCGCCGTGATGACCGGCGTCATCGCCTCGCCAGACGCCACCGATGACGACCGTCTGGCGCTGGCCGATATCCTGATCCGCTCCAACGACTGGGCGCAGGCGGAAACCGTGCTGAATGCGATCCCGCCCACCGTCGAAAGCTTCGAACGCTACCGGCTTGAGGCGATGGTGGCCGACAGCAAGAAAGACTGGAAAAAGGCCGACAGCTTCTATTCCATCGCCGTCGGCATGACGACCAAGCCGCAGGGCGTGTTGAACAACTGGGGCTATTCCAAGATGACGCGCGGCGACGGTCCGGTGGCGGAAAAGCTGTTCCTTCAGGCCCTGACCTATGATCCCACCATGTTCACCGCCAAGAACAACCTCGTCATGGCCCGCGCCATGCAGCACAAATATGACCTGCCCGTGGTCGACATGACGCAAGAGGAACGCGCCAAGCTGATCTACACCTCGGCGCTGGCCGCCATCAAGCAAGGCGACACCGTCACCGGCAAGCGCCTGTTGCAAGAAGCGATCGACACCTCGCCCGTCTATTTCGAGGAAGCCGCCCGCAGCCTTGCGGCACTGGGGGGCTGATGCTGCCCGTCGCCGCCGCTTTGGCCTTCCTGCCCTTCACCCTGCTGATCGGCCTCTGGGTCGCATGGAGCGACATGCGCTTCATGAAGATCCCCAACTATGCCGTGCTGGCGCTGATCGTGGTCTATCTGGTGGTCGGGGTCTTTGCCCTACCGCTGAAACCCTGGGCCTGGGGCATCGCCCTGGGCTGCGTGACCCTGCTCGTCCTCTTCATCGCCAATGCCGCCGGCGTCATGGGGGCCGGTGACAGCAAGTTCGGCGCCGCGATGGCACCTTTCTTCATCCTGGCCGATTACCGGATGGTCATGGGCCTGCTGGCAGGCTGCCTGCTGGGCGCCTTTGCCACCCACCGCATTTTGCGCGCTGTCCCCGCCATGCGCCGCGCCACGCCCGATTGGCAAAGCTGGACCCATCACAAATTCCCCATGGGCCTCGCTTTGGCTGGAATGTTGAATTTCTACCTCATTGCCGCGCCAATTTCGTCACTATTGCAGATCACAAGTCCCTAAGTCCCGGCCTGTCCCCTCAGGCGCAACGCGAGGCCTGACATGAACCTGCAAGTTTCTCCTCCCGGCGTGCTGCCCCCTGCCCCGCCCAAATCGCTGGTCGAAGTGGGACTTTCGCCCGTGATGATGCGGGACATCCTGCTGAAAACCATGTTCCGCATGAACCTTGACCTCGTCACGGTTCTGGCGCGGGTGATCTGCCTGCCCGTGCAACTGACACAGGAACTGGTCGATGGCGCGCGGTCCCAGCGCCTGCTCGAGGCGACGGGCACCCTGCACGCCACCTCGGGCAACGAGATGGGCTATCAACTGACCGAGGCCGGCAAGGCCCGCGCCCTCGACGCACTGAGCCAGTCGGAATATTACGGCGCGATGCCGGTGCCCCTCGCCGCTTACGGCGAACAGATGAAGCGCCAGTCGGTCCGCAACATGAAGCTGACCCGAACGGAACTGATGCAGGGCATGGGCCATCTGATCCTGCCGCCAGACCTGATCGACAACCTCGGCCCTGCCGTCACCTCGGGCCGCTCGATCCTGATGTACGGCCCGCCCGGCAACGGTAAATCCAGCATTTCCAACGGCATCCGCGCCGCCTTGGGCGACAAGATCTACATCCCGCGCGCCATCGAATACTCCGGTCAGGTCATCACCGTCTACGACCCGATCGTGCATTCCAAAGCCGAAGAGATGCTGGACGACCCCACCGCCCTGCGCCGCAGCGCCAACCGCTTTGACGGCCGCTATGTCTTTTGCGACCGCCCCTCGGTGGTGACCGGCGGCGAATTGACGCTCGACATGCTTGACCTCAAATACAACCCGGTCGCGCGCACCTATCAGGCCCCGTTGCAGCTGAAATCCTCCGGCGGCATCTTCATCGTCGACGACCTTGGCCGCCAATCCGAGCCGCCGCAGAAGCTGGTGAACCGCTGGATCGTGCCGCTGGAAGAAAACCGCGACATCCTGTCCCTGCAATCGGGCGAAAAGTTCACCGTGCCCTTCGACACGCTCGTGATCTTCTCGACCAACTTCCACCCCAACGCCATCTTCGACGGCGCGGCCCTGCGGCGGATCTTCTTCAAGATCAAGGTCGATGGACCGTCTCAGGACAACTTCCTGAAGATCTTCGCCATGGTCGCCCGCAAGAAGCGCATCCCCTTGGACGAGGGCACCCTGCTGCACCTCCTCAAGGTGAAATACCCGACCATCGACAACAACTTCGCCAACTATCAACCGGTCTTCCTGATCGACCAGATGATCTCGATTTGCGAGTTCGAGGGCATCCCCTACCAGATGACCCCCGACTTGGTCGACCGCGCCTGGAGCAACATGTTCGTGCGCGAGGAAACCATCGCGCGCTGATCACTCCAGCGCGACAACCTGATGGACCTGCCGCGTGCCATCGGCCGTGACCTCGACCCGCAGCGCAAAGCGCAGCGTGGTGGACAGCCACAGCGTCGCCTCCTCCAGCTGCTTGCCGTCCTGCGTGTCGACCCGGTGCACCACAACCACCGGATAGTCACAGCCCCCCAGATGCACGATATCGGACCGCAACACCGCCACATCGGTCTGAAAGAAGCTGCGCGTGGCGTGCTCCACCGTCATGTCGGCCTTGAAGCTTTGGTGAAACCCCGGCGCCAGGTCTGACAGTGCGGGCAACGGTGTCACCCAACTGTAACTGTAGGTCGCCGCATGACTGGTCGAGGTCATGACAAACAGCCCGTTGCGCGTGGTCACCACCGCCGTCGTGCCATCGGGCAGAACGCTGCTGTAGGTCAGATCCTCTGCCGTATGGCTCAGGATCTGTACCGTCCGCCCGCCGTCAAACTGCACCACTTTCGGCATCGGCGGCCCGAAACAGCCCGCCGCCGCAGGCCCGGCCAGCAGCACCAGAAGCAGGGTCAGGCGAACCATCTGACCTCGCGTTCGGTCACCACCGCATCCAGCCGCTGGTCAAACCCGTCAATCGGCACCTCGCCCACCTCTTGCGCGGCAAAGGCAAACCCCACCGCCAAGACCGGCCCCCGTGCCCGCAACCCGGCCAAGGTCCGGTCATAAAACCCGCCGCCATAGCCCAGACGGTAGCCCCGGGCGTCAAAGGCCAGCATCGGCACGATCACCACCTGCGGCTCCACCCAGGCCCCCTCCGCCGGGATCAGCGCGCCAAATTCCCCCGCCACCATCGCCACCCCCGGCCCCCATTCGCGAAACCGCAGTGGCGTGGCCGCGGCCAGGATCACCGGCACCCCCACCGGCCCCGGGTGCCGCGCCATCGCGGGCAAGGGATCAATCTCGGTCCGCATCGGCATATAGCCCGCCAATGGCTTGCCCGAATGCCCCGCCAGCAGATCGGCCAGCAGCTCCGCCGCCTGCCCCTGCCCCGCCGCAAATGCCGCCTTGCGCGCGCCAAACGCCGCCTTGCGCGCCAAAGCCTTGATATCGCTCATCGCACTGGCCTTCTCTTGCCCGGTCAGCCCAAAATCCCGGCCCGCCGCCTTTCTGCGACCTTAGCGAAAGCTGTTTCAGCAAAACAGGGGCGAAGCGAAATTTACCCCGGCCCGATAGTCCTTTAGGTTGAGAGCGGAAGAAGAGGTGACACATGGCCGATTTGCTCTTGGGACAGGTACTATCCTTCGCCGGCGATCCGTTCGAGGATGCCAGCGCCGCACAGCTGCACGAGGCTGTCCTGCTGGACGGCGGCCTGATCCGCGCCGTGGGCCCCGCCGCAGCCCTGCGCGCCGCCCACCCGCAGGCCAAAGTCACCGACTACGGCAGTTCCCTGATCTCGGCAGGCTTCATCGACGCCCATGTCCACTACGCCCAGACCGCCATCATCGCCTCCTGGGGCAAGCGCCTGATCGACTGGCTGAACCTTTACACCTTCCCCGAAGAGATGCGCTTTTCCGACGCGGCCTATGCCAAGGATGTCGCCAACCGCTACTTCGACCTGGCACTTGCCCACGGCACCACCTCGATGTGCTCCTACGGCACGATCCACCCCGCCTCCGTCGATGCGTTTTTCGAGGGCGCCAAGGCCCGCAACCTCCGCGCCTTCACCGGCAAGACCTGCATGGACCGCAACGCGCCCGAGGCCCTGCGCGACACCGCCCAATCCGCCTACGACGACAGCAAGGCCCTCCTGCAAAAGTGGCACGGCGTAGACCGCCTGTCCTACGTCATCACGCCCAGGTTCTCCCCCACCTCCACCCCCGAACAACTGGCGGCCCTCGGTGCCCTCTGGCGCGAATACCCCGACTGCCTGATGCAAACCCACCTTTCCGAACAGGTCGACGAGATTGCGTGGGTCAAGGACCTGTTCCCGCAATCGCGCGACTATCTTGACACCTACGAGGCCCAGGGCCTGCTCCGCGAAGGCGCAGTCTACGGCCACGCCATCCACCTGACCGAGCGCGAAAAGTCCCGCCTGATCGAGGCCGGGGCGTCACTGGTCCACTGCCCGACCTCCAACACCTTCATCGGCTCCGGCCTCTTCGACATGGGGCTCGCCCGCAGCCTCCGCGTCGGCCTTGCCACCGACACCGGCGGCGGCTCCTCCTTCTCGATGCTGCGCACCATGGCCGCGGCTTACGAGGTGGGGCAGTTGCGCGGCCAGGCCCTGCACCCGGCGCAACTGTGGTGGCTGGCCACCCAAGGCTCGGCCCGGGCGCTGCGGGCCGAGCATCAGATCGGCAACATCGCCCCGGGGCTGGAGGCCGATCTGGTCGTGATCCACCTCGCCTCGACCGCGGCCATCGAACAGGCCACCCGCAGGGCCGAGGATATCTGGCAGGCGGTTTTCCCCACGATCATGATGGGCGACGACCGGGCCGTGCAGGCGGTCTGGATCGCCGGGCGCGTCAGGTAGGGTGGGGTTATAACCCCACCCTACGGCGGGCCATCCGTCAGGCGTAACATCCCAACCTTATCAATACCTTGCTGGCCGATCTTCACGCAAACCGGCGCAAAGCCGCAGGCCAAGTCGCCCATCACGGTTAACGTCCCGCTGTCTTGCCGCGCGTAGAGACCAAAGGAAGACGCGGTCAAGACGCCAAAAAGACCTCCCGCTTCGCCCAAAATCTCCAGATGAATGCAGCGTCCTCAAGCCCTTGGGCGCGAAAGCTCAGTCGTCCAACCCCAGATCCCAGCCGTCGGGATAGAAGTCATAAGCCAGCGCCACTTCGGTCGCGACCCGCTCATGCGTCCAGATCGCCTCGGCGGTTACCGGGATCGGACCGACCTTTGCCACCACCAGATCGTCATCGCGCGAACAGCGGAAGCCCTTGGCGCTCAACGCTTTCATCACGGCGCCATAGTTGGCGTCATGCTCTTCGGGATAGAACAGGAAATCAACCTCGGCCCGTTCGGGCAGCTTCTTCATGCCCTTCGGCATATCCCGGAAGGTGTTGAAGGTCTCACGGCGTTGGGCGTCGAAATTATGGCTCATGGGCAGGTACCTATCACGACATCAGCCGACGGGCCAGATGGTTTTGCCGCTCCACCACCTTGGGCAAGTCAATCGTCACCATCTGCCCCCCGCTAACCACTTGACGCCCCTCGACAAACAGATCGCGCACCCGCGTTGGCCCGGCCAAAAGCAGCGCCGCCGGGTCCCAGGATCCCGCGCTTTCAACCCCCGAAACATCCCAAATCGCCACATCCGCCCGCTTGCCAGCCGCCAGCGCCCCGCAGTCCGACCGCCCCAGAACCCGGGCGCCGCCCAGCGTCGCGATCTCCAAAGCCTCCCGCGCGCTCATCGCATCCGCCCCCAAAGCCACCCGCTGCAGCAGCATCGCCATCCGCGCCTCACCCACCAGATTGCCTGCATCATTGCTGGCCGAGCCATCAACCCCCAGCCCCACCTTCACCCCGGCATCCCGCATGGCCCGCACCGGCGCAATCCCCGACCCCAGCCGGCAATTCGAACACGGACAATGCGCCACCCCCGTCAAGCTTCTGGCAAACAAAGCGATTTCGGAAGCATCCAGCTTCACGCAATGCGCATGCCAGACATCGTCCCCCGTCCAGCCCAGATCCTCGGCATATTGCCCCGGACGGCAGCCGAACTTCGCCAGTGAATAGGCAATATCCTCATCGTTTTCAGCAAGATGGGTGTGCAGCATCACGCCCTTGTCCCGCGCCAAAACAGCCGCGTCCCGCATCAGATCCCGACTGACCGAGAAGGGGGAGCAGGGCGCCAACCCCACCCGCACCATCGCGCCGTCACGCGCGTCATGATGCGCATCCACGACCCGGATCATATCTTCCAGTATCGTCGCCTCAGCCTCCACCAAACTGTCTGGCGGCAAGCCCCCGGCGCTTTCGCCAATGCTCATAGCCCCCCGCGTCGGATGGAACCGCAGCCCAACCTCCGCCGCTGCCGCGATGGTATCATCCAGCCGAGAACCGTTTGGAAACAAATACAAATGGTCCGAGGTGAGCGTGCAGCCCGACAGCGCAAGCTCCGCCAGCCCCACCTGAGCCGACACAAACATCTCCTCCGGCCCGAACTTCGCCCAGATCGGATACAGCGTCTTCAGCCAGCCAAACAGCAGCGCATCCTGCCCGCCCGGCACGGCGCGCGTCAGGGTCTGGTACAGATGATGATGGGTGTTCACCAGACCCGGCGTCACCACGCAGCCGGTGGCCTCCACCACCCGGCCAGAGGACGCAAGCCCTTGCCCCACCTCGACAATCACACCATCGCGCAGTCGCAGATCGGCGCCGGACAGTTCGCGCCGGGTGGCATCCATCGTCAGGATGCTGTCGGCATTTCGAATCAGGATTTCAGACATGCGGACCCTTCCACCCCCTTCGGTGACGGGTCCACAGCGCGACAGAAGGGGAGAAGGACTCGCGCAGCAGGATCAAGATGCCAAGACAGGTCCAGCCGATCAAGCACGGATTGCCAGAAACTGCTTAAGCTTTTCAGGAGTTGAGCAGCGCCAAGGCTTCGGCATGGATCGCGGCGTTGGCGGCGGCCAGCACGCGCCCGCCATTGTGACAGGGCCTGCCCTGCCAGTCGGTGACGATGCCGCCTGCCGCCTCGATCACGGCGATGGGGCCCTGCACGTCATAGGCCAGCAAACCCGCCTCGATCACCAGGTCGATCTGACCCGCTGCAATCAGCGCATAGGCATAGCAATCGCAGCCATAGCGCGTCAGCCGCGCCTGCGCTTTCACCCGGTTGAAGGCAGCCCCGTCCTCGGGCGTGCCCACTTCGGGGAAGGTCGTGAACAAAATGGCCTCTGACAAGGGCCGCGGAGCCCGCGTTTTCAAGGCCTTGCGTCCCATCGGGCCATTCACCTCTGCCCGGCCCAGCCCACCCGAAAAGCGCTCGCCAATATAGGGTTGGTCGATCAATCCATAGATCGGGCCGGTTTCATCGGACACGGCGATCAGCACCCCCCACGTCGGCGTGCCGGACAGATAGCTGCGGGTGCCGTCGATCGGGTCCAGCACCCAAGTCAGGCCAGAGGTGCCGGCCGTCGTACCAAACTCTTCGCCCAGGATGCCGTCCTGCGGGCGGCGTCGCGCCAGAATCTCGCGCATTTTCTGTTCAGACAGGCGGTCCGCAACCGTGACCGGATCGAAGCGGTCCGCCTCTTTGTTGTCGGCCCAAAGCCCCTCGGCCCGGAAGTGCAACAAGGTGGCCAACCGCGCCGCATCGGCCAGTTCGTCCGCCACATTCATCAATTCTTCCGCAAGATCCGCGACGATCCGAGCCATGACATCCTCCTGCATCACGTCCTCGCGCTACAGTCGGAACCGACCCGGGTCAAGCGGCCCCGGGTCAATCTGCGTTCTGTCAGGCGGCTTCCGACAACACCCGTGCCAGATCGAACAGGCGGCGGCGCTGCGCTTCGGGGATGGCGTAGTACGACCGCACCAGTTCGGCCGCTTCCTTGTCGCCCATCATGTCGCTCGACATCGGCTGTTCACTGCCCGCCAGACCTTCGAAGAAGAAGCTGATCGCAACACCCAGCGTTTCGGCAATATCCCAAAGACGCGAGGCAGAGACCCGGTTCATCCCGGTTTCGTATTTCTGGACCTGCTGGAACTTGATCCCGACCTTTTCGGCCAGTTGTTGCTGGGTCATCCCCACCATCCAGCGCCGATGCCGGATCCGCTTGCCGACATGTGCATCAACCGGGTGCTTCATTACTCTCTCCTGACACGTTGTACCAACCCCACCATCCTAGAAGCAAGAACCGTGCCAAGTTGCCATGTCATCGAAAATAAATTCCGTCCCGCGGCTGCAGACCAAAGAACCTGTCTTTTTGGACAGGACCAATTATACAGACGAACAAGAATTCAACGCCAACATGTCTAAATCGCCGGGAGGGTTTATCCACAGCGCAGAACTCTCCCTAAGCGGGTTTTGCAAAATGCTTTGCAAAATGCATAGATTTGCCCTGATATACGTTGCAAAATGCGAATACTGAGGTTCATATGCCGCATAACGCCACAGCACCCCGCATTTTGACGCGATTTTAACGCTGGATTGACGCTCCACCACCCGAAATGGTTCGGCAAGACCGCCAAACCCTGTACAACCTGCGCTTGCAACCTGCTCTGCGCGTCAAGCCTGCATCACTGCATCGGCGCGATCCGCCGCAGCCCCCCGCCCCGGCTTTGCGGCATAGGCCAATCGGATCAGGTGCGCCAAGGCGTCGATCGCCGGGCTGCGCACGGCACTCGCGGCGTAGAGGTTGATCTTCATCCGGGCCAGATCCGGCAAGGCGCCGCCATGGTTGATCCGCTCGACATGGCGCGGCTCGGACCCTTCCAGAACGGTGTGCACGGCCAGATCGGCGCTGACCGTCGCCTCGACCGTGCGGGTGTTGTCGCTGTCGACCGCCAGCACCCAAGGCACGCCCGCCGCATCCAGCCGCTCTTGCACGCCCTGCCGGAAGATGCAGCGCTGCTCATAGGCCAGGGGCAAGGGCCTTTGCCGCCAGGCCTGCCCGCCCGGGGCACCGACCCAGATCAACGGCAGCTCGGTCAGCGTCTCGCCGCCGGGATCGACCGAATCTTCGGTGGTGACGATCAGATTGCATTCGCCGCGCCCGAACTGCTCTTTCAGGATCCGGGTAAACGACGACAAGAGCCGCACCTTGACCTTGGGGAAATCCGCCGCGAACCGTTGCAGCACCTGTGGGATCGCCGGATAGACGATGTCATGCGGAACGCCAAGGGTCAGCTCCCCTTCAAACTGGGCGCGCGACAGCAGGCCATAGATCTCGTCATTCAGCGCCAGCATCCGCCGGGCATAGCTGAGCATATGTTCCCCCGCCGCTGTCGGCTGCACCTTGCGCGCCGACCGGTCAAGAAGTTCGACCCCAAGGCTGTCCTCCAACCGCCGGATCTGCATCGAGACGGCCGACTGCGTCAGGTTCAGGAACCCCGCCGCCCGCGTGACACCCCCGGCATCCGCAATGGCCACCAGCGACCGCAGCGCTGTCAGGTCAAGATTTCGCGCCATATCACAATCCCTGATGGGTAAGGTCACAATCATTCATTTCCGTGTTGTGCCAGACCGTGCGAAAAGGATCAAGTCGGATGATGCCCGACCCAAATCCATCACATTTCCTGATGAAAGCTCTTGCCATGTTCCAGTCCGCCGCGCTGCGTCGCCCCGCCATAGCCCATCCTTTTCGCCGCTTTGCGGCTGCCCTTGCGCGGGCGCTGCACCTGAGGCAAACCCGCCAGCACCTTGGCCGGCTGGAACCGCACCTGCTGCGCGACATCGGCCTTAGCCCCGATCAGGCCAGGGACGAGGCCACCCGCCCGCTTTGGGACGCACCAAACGGGTGGCTGCAGCGCGAATAAGGCCACAACCGTGTGACATTGCGCAGGCACCGGGATGTAATCCTTGAACTGCGCCCCATCAATGCCGATATTAGCTGCAAGAGGCCGGGTCGCAACCCGGCCCGTCAGACAACGGAGGCTTGAATGGCTGACTTTCAGACGCGGACGTACGGTGCGAGTGCCGGGCTTGCCATTGATGCGGGCCTGCGCGCCTATATGAACAAGATCTACGGGCTGATGTCCGTGGCAATGCTGGTGACCGGCGGTGTGGCATGGTCGGTCGGGACCACCGACATGGTCTACACCATCATGGGCTCGCCGCTGAAATGGGTGGTGATGATCGCCATCTTCGCGATGTCCGTGGCGATTCCCGCGATGGTCAACCGCATGTCGGTGGCGGCGGCGCAACTGGCGTTTTACGTCTATGCCGCCCTTTTTGGCGTCTTCATGTCGGTGATCTTTGTCGCCTACACCAAGACCTCGATCGCCGAGACCTTCCTTGTGACGGCGATCGCCTTCGCAGGCCTGTCGATCTACGGCTACACCACCAAGCGCGACCTGACGCCGATCGGTTCTTTTGCGCTGATGAGCGTGTGGGGCCTGATCGTGGCGGGCATCGTCAACATGTTCATGCAATCCTCGGCGCTGAACTTCGCCATCTCGGCCTTTGGCGTGATCATCTTCTCGGGCCTGACGGCATGGGACACGCAGAAGCTGAAGTCCGACTATCTGGCCCACGCGCGGGCGGGGGACGAAGAGTGGATTGGCAAGTCGGCGGTCCTTGGCGCGTTGAACCTGTACCTCGATTTCATCAACATGTTCATCTACCTGCTCCGCTTCATGGGCAACAACCGCAACTGACGGCGGGCAGATCGACTGACAAAGGGCCGGAGGAAACTCCGGCCCTTTTGCTTGGCGTCAGACAACCGCGCCGAACAGCTTGCCCACGCCATAGGTCACCGCCAGCGCCACCGCGCCCCAGAACGTCACGCGCACCACGGGCCGCAGCGCAGGCGCCCCACCGGCGTGCGCCCCCACGGCCCCCAGCACGGCCAGAAACAGCAAGGATGACACGGTGACCCACAGGCTGAGGTAAGCCTCTGGCACCAGGGCTGCCGTGGCCATCGGCATGGCCGCCCCGACCGTGAAGCTTGCCGCCGAAGCCACCGCCGCCGTCAGCGGTTTGGCTTCGGTACTGGGCGAAAACCCCAACTCGTCGTGGACATGCGCCGCCAGCGCGTCCTTGGCATGCAAGGCCGTCGCCACTTGCAACGCAAGGGCAGGCTCAAGCCCGCGCCTTTCATAGATGCCGGCCAAGGCCCGCAATTCTTCCTCGGGGTCGGCCGCAATTTCCGCCCGCTCGCGCTCTATGTCGGCCTTTTCGGTATCGGCCTGACTGGAGACCGACACATACTCGCCCGCCGCCATCGACAAGGCCCCCGCCGCCAGCCCGGCCATGCCCGCCAGAAGCACGCTGGCCCGGTTCGATGCCGCCGCCACCCCGACGATCAACGACGCGGTGGAGACAATGCCATCATTGGCCCCCAGCACCGCCGCCCGCAGCCAGCCGATGCGCGAGGAGAAATGCCGTTCCTGATGTAAGTCTTCCATCCGCCGCTCCTGACTTGCGTTGTACCACATGGCCGCGCCGGGGCGACGCGAATCCATAGCGGCCACCGGCCCCCGCGGCCCTAACCGGCGTTATCCGAACCTGCGGTCCCGCCGCCCCCATCCTGACCTGACCTTCAAGGCCGTCGCAAGACGACGGGTGGGCGCAAATGAAAAAGCCGCGCTTGGGGCGCGGCCTTTCAATCGTGCAAGATGGCAGATCTTACTTGATCTTGCCTTCTTTGTATTCGACATGTTCCCGCTTGACGGGGTCATATTTGTTGACCGTCATCTTTTCGGTCATGGTGCGGGCATTCTTCTTCGTCACGTAGAAGTGCCCGGTGCCAGCCGTCGAGTTCAGACGGATCTTGATCGTCGCCGGTTTGGCCATAGTCGTCTCTCCTGCATCGGGGCAGCCCTGCCGCCCCGTCTAATCCTTGAGGCTCGCCTTTTACCCATGCGGGCGGCAGAGTCAACGGCATTCGGCGTGAAATCCCTGCTTTCAGCTGCGTTGGAACACGATCACCGTCGAAGGGTATTCTTCATCGGCGGTCCGGTCCAGAACGGCCGTCACTTTGCCCAGTTCCCCACAGCTTTCGGTCAGAATCCGGATCACCGCCTCGCGGGTGGCACCGAAGGGGTCCAGCACATTCGAGGACTTCGGCAAGTGCCCCTTGGTGTGGTCGATCAGAATCCAGCCGCCCGGCTTGAGGCATCTGGCCCAGGCGAGGAAGGCCTTTCCCGGGTCATAGGCGTGGTCCCACGAATTGGAGTAGACGAAATCCGCCTTGCCGGCCCATTCGGGATTGGCGTCGTGGAAGTCCCACTGGACGGTGTTCTCGAACTCTTTGGCGGTTTCGGAAATGTCGGTGCCGATCACATTGGCTTTGGGCAGCTTCCGGCGGAACCACGCCTGCTCGCGGCCATGCCGCACGCCGTGGCACAAGCCGAAATCGATCAATGCCCCGCCCGCCGCAGCCCGCGCTTCCGTCAGCCAGCCCGCCAGAAAGAAGATGTGGCCCTTCTTGACGAACTGTTCCCTGAGCTTGGACTTGTTGCCCTCTTCCTGCACCTTCCGGTAGGTCTCGTAATCGTCATAGAGGTGCTGGACGAAGCCCTCGCCTTCCTTGACCGTGGTCCTGGCCATCTCGGCCCCTTGGGCGACCGCGCGCTTGAACATGTCCCGCTTGGCGGCTTTTCTGAGCGCCTTGGCATCGGCCGCGGCATCGGGATCGTTCGGTTCGTCGGCCATCGGGCTCTCCTCACGCGGCGTCTGGTTCGCAGATTAGAGAAAAACCCCAAACAAGGCACGGGATTGGGGAAATCATGTCAACAAATTGCGCGGATGGCCTGTAAGCCGGATTCTGTCCAAGGCTTGCGCCTCTGGATGACCATTCCTCTGCCGCACCTGTTACCAGGGCGGTCAAGCTGCCAACCCGGGCCTCTGGGCTGAAGTGTCCCCGCGGAGGTCTCCGGCACCCCGTTGCCAAGGTGTGGATCCGGACCTTTCCGCGCAAGGCCCCTATTCGGCATTGCTCCGGGTGGGGCTTGCCATACCGTCCCGGTTGCCCGGTCCGTGGTGGGCTCTTACCCCACCGTTTCACCATCACCTTGGCTTCATGCCGCGCCGAAACCCGGCACCAAGGCAGACTCTTCTCTGTGGCGCTTTCCCTGGGGTTGCCCCCGC
The DNA here is from genome assembly GCF_964946895.1 of Stagnihabitans sp. Classification (NCBI taxonomy): domain Bacteria; kingdom Pseudomonadati; phylum Pseudomonadota; class Alphaproteobacteria; order Rhodobacterales; family Paracoccaceae; genus Stagnihabitans; species Stagnihabitans sp. The sequence goes on from NZ_CBBQHX010000023.1 coordinate 52,624, forward strand.
CGGGCGTTACCCGGCACCCTTACTTCATGGAGTCCGGACTTTCCTCGGGGCTTGCGCCCCGCGATCATCCAGCCATCCGCGCGAGGGGTGGAATAGGCGCAAGCGGGGCAGAGGTCAATGGGGCAGGGATTGCACGCGTGCAATCTGTGAAAAATGCATTCTAAACAATGGCTTGCACTCTTTTGTTAACCTTTTGTCAGGATCTTGACCGGGGCATGGCCAGATTGCCCAAGGCCCCGGTTGCCTTTGGCAAGCGGGGCCTCCACTCTGCCCCGGCGAACAGGAGAGGGAGAATCCGGTGGAGTTCATCACAAGCAGTCTGGTCATCGGCATCGGAGCCACGGCCTTGTTCGACCTGTGGGGTCTGGCGCTGAATCTGGCCTTCGGCCTGCCGGCCCCGGCGTGGGGCATGGGCGGACGCTGGTTTGCCCATGTCGCCCGGGGTCATGTCTGGCACGACGACATCGGCCGCACCGCCCCGGTGGCGGGAGAGGCGGCGATTGGCTGGGTCGGGCATTATCTGGTGGGCATCGTCTATGCCGCAGCCCTGCTGCTGATCTGGGGACCCGGCTGGGCTGTGACGCCGACCTTGGCCCCGGCGCTGATCGTTGGGGTTGTGACCATCAGCGCAGGCTGGTTCCTGATGAGCCCCGGGATGGGCGGCGGCATCGCGGCCAGCCGGGCGCAACAGCCGTGGAAAGCCCGCGGCCTTGGCCTTCTGGCCCATGTGGTCTTTGGACTGGGGCTTTACCTGTCAGCCCTCGCCCTCCCCCACTTGTGAGGTTTCGGCAAGACACGCGGGATCTTTCGCTGAAGAGCCGGGGGGGGGTCAGGCCGGGAAGCGTGCGGCCAGGTCGGCTGCCAGCGCGGCGTCGACCTCATCGACCGGCCCCTTGGCCCAGGGGCGAAAGCGCAGGCGGAAGGCGCGCAGCAGCGCCTGCGGATCGGTATCGGGATAGCCGAACCGACGCGCCTGCAGCGCGAATTCCGACGCCGCCCCCGGCCCTTTTGCCACCGGCCAGACAGACAGCCCCGACAAGGCCAGCCGCCGCCAGTCAAAATGCGGCCCGGGGTCGGTCTTGCGGGTCGGCGCCATGTCAGAATGCGCGATCACGCCAGAGGGCGGTATGCTCCAGCGTTTCATGATCGCGGCCAGCAGGGTTTCAAGCGCCGCCATCTGCGGTTCGGGGAAGGGCATGTGACCGGGGTTCTGCACCTCGATCCCGATTGAGGAGGAGTTGACATCCGTCACCGCCCCCCAGGACCCTGCCCCAGCATGCCAGGCGCGGCGGTTTTCATCCACCAAGGGCTCGGCCCGGCCATCGGTGTCAAGCAGCCAATGCGCCGACACCTCATGCACCGGGTCACACAGCCGGTCCCGCGCCTCGGCGCAGGTGGGCATCCCGGTGTAATGCAGCACGATCAGATGGGGCTTCACCCCACCGCGCCGTTCGCCATGGTTGGGCGAGGTCACTTCTTTGCGTTGCGGAAGGGACGCGGGTCCCAGGAGCAGGCAAAGCCGTCGCCATCGGGATCCAGCGCCTTGCGGTCGCGCTGCGGACCGCCGGCAGCAAGGAAGGCCTGCTGGGCAAGGTCGGGCGAAGCGAACTTGGCGCAGGCTTTCTCGGGGCTGGTGAAATAGAACGGCGGGCGGCTGTAGAGCTTGACCCCCGGCGGGTTGGTGGTGGCCAAGGCAAAAGCCGCGATGTTCGGGCCCTCGTCCCCCGGACGGACCGGCAGGGCACCGGGTTGCACCACGACATATTGCTGCCGGTTGCAGGCAATGCGTTCCTTGTCCGAGGCGATGGTCTCACGCCCCTTGACGGCGTTGAAGTCCTGCTCGTCCGACACGCCGCCCTGGGCGTAGTTCATTTCCGAGGTGGTTTCCTTGATGCCAGCAAAGGCATTGCCGCGCCCGGCGCAAGCGGTCGAATCAATCGGCGGCAGCGCCGAGGGCGAGGTGGCGACACCTTGCGCCCCGGTCGCGGTCTGGGTGCCAGCGGCGATTTGCGTGCCCGTGGCGGCAATCTGGCCGGTCGGGTCAAGCGGAGCGGTTCCGGCATCGCCCGTGGTGGCAGCGCCGCTGGCGGCCGCAATGGCCGCCGCTGCGGCATCAGTGGAAAATCCGGCTGTGGTGTCCCCGGCGGGCGGGGTCATCGTGTCAGCCGGCTGCGCCGCAGGCTGCGCGCCTGAATTGCGGATATAGGAATTGTAATCCTGAAAGCCTGCGCCCGTGGGATTGGACTCCGGCACCTGCGTCCCGCAGGCCGCAAGCCCCACCGCAAGCATCATCACCACCATGGGTGTACGCATCATTTTCGCCTCAACAAGACTGCTTTTCAGCGCGCTTACCACCATTTTGCCGGCTTGGCCACAAAGCCCGCCGCACGCTCCAATACATAAGCGTGATTGAGCAGGCCCGCCTCGTCCCACGGCCGGCCGATCAGTTGCAGGCCAAGGGGCAGCCCCTTGGAGTCCAGTCCGACCGGAACCGACACGCCGGGCAGGCCTGCAAGGTTGACAGTGACGGTGAAGACGTCGTTGAGGTACATCTCGACCGGGTCGGCACTGGCCATTTCACCCAAGCCAAAGGCCGAAGAGGGCGTGGCGGGGGTCAGGATCGCGTCAATGCCCGCCTCGAACGCCAGCTCGAAGTCGCGCTTGATCAGGGCGCGGACCTTGCGAGCGCGGTTGTAATAGGCGTCGTAGAAGCCCGCCGACAGCACATAGGTGCCGACCATGATCCGGCGTTGCACTTCGGGGCCAAAGCCCTCGGCCCGGGTCTTTTCGTACATCTCGGTGATGCCATCGCCAGCGGCCAACTTGGCGCGGTGGCCATAGCGGACGCCATCATAGCGGGCGAGGTTGGACGAAGCTTCGGCAGGCGCAATCACGTAGTAAGCGGGCAGCGCGTATTTGGTGTGCGGCAGCGAGATGTCGACAATCTCGGCCCCGGCGTCCTTCATCATGGCAATGCCGGATTGCCAAAGCGCCTCGATTTCCGCAGGCATGCCGTCCATCCGGTATTCCTTGGGAATGCCGATCTTCTTGCCCCGGATGTCGCCGGTCAGCGCCGCTTCGAAATCCGGCACCTCAAGGTTGGCCGAGGTGGAATCCTTCGGGTCATGCCCCGACATTGCCGACAGGAAGATCGCCGCATCGCGGACGGATTTCGTCATCGGGCCGGCTTGGTCCAGCGAGGAGGCAAAGGCCACGATGCCCCAGCGCGACACGCGGCCATAGGTCGGCTTGATGCCGGTGATGCCGGTGAAGGCGGCCGGCTGGCGGATCGAGCCACCGGTATCGGTGCCGGTCGCACCAAGGCAAAGGTCAGCGGCCACCGCAGCCGCCGAACCACCCGACGATCCGCCCGGAGTCAGCTTGCGGTCGTCGATCTTCCAGGGGTTGACCACGTCGCCGTAAGCCGAGGTTTCATTCGACGACCCCATGGCGAATTCGTCCATGTTCAGCTTGCCCAGCATCACGGCACCAGCATCAAACAGCTTGGTGGTGACGGTGGATTCGTATTCCGGCTTGAAGCCCTTCAGGATGTTGGAGGCCGCCTGCGAGGGCACGCCCTTGGTGCAGAACAGGTCCTTGATGCCCAAAGGAATGCCGCACAGGTCGGGCGCATAGCCCGACTTCAGACGTGCATCGGCGGCGCGGGCCTGATCCAGCGCGATATCGGGGGTCTTGTGGACAAAGGCGTTCAGCGTGTCCCCGGCGTCGATGGCCGTCAGGCAGGCCATGGTCAGGTCAACGGCCGAGAGTTCTCCGCTGCGCAAGGCGTCGCGGGCGGCGGCGATGGTCAGTTCGTTCGGGTTCGTCATTTATTCCACCACCTTGGGCACCGCAAAGAAGCCTTCCCGCGCATCCGGGGCATTCTTGAGGACCTGCGCCTGAATATTGCCATCCGTCACCACGTCAATCCGCCGCGCCAGACGCATCGGGGTGACCGAAACCATCGGCTCGATCCCGTCGACATTGACCTCGTTCAACTGCTCCATGAAGCCCAGAATGCCGGACAGCTGGTCAGCCAGCTTGGGCAGATCGGCCTCTTCGACCCGGATCCGGGCGAGTTTGGCCACCTTGCGCGCGGTCGCGATGTCAATCGACATGGGGCGGTTTCCTTGGATGGGACGGGAGTTCTCCCGGATTGCGGCTTTCCCTTTAGCCGTGCATCGGTCAACCCGCAAGACAGTCGACAGACCAAAGGCCCTTGCACTTGGCCCGAGTTCACGCTTGCCTTGCGCAAAAATAGCAGAGGGCGCGATGACGAACACTTATTGGCCGATGGACAGTTCAACCCACCCGCGTTTCGCAGGCCCGGTGTCCTTCTTCCGCCTGCCGGTCAAGCAAGACCCGGCAGAGGTCGATATTGCGCTGGTCGGCTTGCCATGGGACGGCGGCACCACCAACCGGGCCGGCACAAGGCATGGCCCGCGCGAGGTGCGGGCGGCCTCCACCCTGATCCGGCCCTTTCACCATGTGACCCGCAAATCGCCCTACACCCATGCCCGCGTGGCCGATCTGGGCGATGCGCCAGTCAATCCGATTGATATTCAGGACAGTCTGGCCAAGGTCAGCGCCTTTTACGGCTCGATCCATCAGGCCGGTGCCCTGCCGGTGACAGCGGGCGGCGATCACCTGATCACCCTGCCGATCCTGCGGGCGATAGCCTCGGACGGTCCGGTGGGCCTGATCCAGTTCGACGCCCATGCCGATGTGAACGACAGCTACTTTGGCGGCCATAAATACACCCACGGCACCTGGGTCCGCCGCGCCATCGAGGAGGGTCTGGTCGACCCGCACCGCACCGTGCAGATCGGCATCCGGGGGGCCCGCTATTCAGCCGAGGGTGGCGACTACTCCGATCAGGTGGGCATCCGCACGATCTATATCGAAGAGGTGTTCGAGAAGGGCCTGAAGGCTGTCATTGAAGAGGTCCGCCGTAGGGTGGGCATCCTGCCCACCTACCTGACCTTCGACGTCGATGGCATCGACCCCGCCTACGCCCCCGGCACCGGCACACCCGAGGTTGGCGGTTATACCACCCATGACGCGCAGATCATGCTGCGCGGGCTGGAGGGCCTTAACCTGATCGGCGCCGATGTGGTGGAGGTGGCGCCGCCCTTCGACCCCTCGGGCAACACCGCCCTCGTGGGCGCCACGATGCTGTTTGAAATCCTGTGCCTTGTGGCAGAAGCCCGCCGCCTGCACCGCTGACCCTTTTCCCCTGCGCGAACCGCCCTAGATGGGCGCCAAAGAAGGAGACATCCATGAAGATCATCTGGCTTGGCCATTCCGGCTTCCGTATCGAGATTGAAGGCGCCGTTCTGCTGATCGACCCTTGGCTGACCGGCAACCCGATGTTCCCCGCCGACCGCCGGGCCGAGGCGATTGAAGGCGCCACCCACATCCTTCTGACCCACGGCCATGGCGACCACATCGGTGACGCCGTCGGCATTGCCAAGGAAAAGGGTCTGACCATCGCCGGCATCTATGACCTGATGGGCTATCTTGCCGCCAAAGAGGGCGTTCAGATCAACGGCTTCAACAAGGGCGGCACGATTGATTGCAACGGGGCCAAGGTCACTCTGGTCAATGCCTGCCACTCCTCCTCGGCCGAGGGCGGCAATGTGGGGTCGGAAGGCGGCTTCATGATCGCCGGTGAAGGCCATACGATCTACCTGTCGGGCGATACCGACATCATGGCCGACATGGACTGGATGGGCGATTACCACAAACCCGACATCGGCATCCTGTCGGCAGGCGGCCATTTCACCATGGACATGGCGCGCGCGGCCTACGCCGCCAAGCGCTATTTCAACTTCAAGACCGTGATCCCCTGCCACTACCGCACCTTCCCGCTTCTGGCGCAGAACGCCGATGTGCTGAAGGCAGGCCTGCCGGGGGTCAACGTGATCGAGCCGCAAGTGTTGGAACCGATCACGCTGTAAGGTCCCAAAGTCCCGACCCCGGCGGCCAGTCTTGGCGGCCGGGGTCGGCGACGGATGTCTGCGGCATCAAGCGGTGGTCTTTCGACGAAAGATCGGGGTCAGCGGCGTGTCGCGAAGAAATCCTTCAGCAGCGTTTCGGCTGGTTCGGCAGCAATGCCGTCATAAACCTCCGGCACATGATGGCATTGCGGATGGCTGAAGATGCGCGGACCCTGGGCCACCCCGCCGGATTTGGGGTCCGATGCGCCGTAATACAGCCGCGCGATGCGGGCATTGGACATGGCGGCTGCGCACATCGGGCAAGGCTCCAGCGTGACGTAAAGGTCATGGCCGGTCAGGCGTTCCGAGCCAAGCGCGGCGCAGGCGGCGCGGATCGCCAGCATCTCGGCATGGGCGGTGGGGTCGTTCAACTCGCGCGTCCGGTTGCCCGCCCGTGCCACAATCTGATCGCCCAGGATCACCACAGCCCCCACCGGAACTTCGCCCCGCGCGCCGGCCGCCTGCGCCTCGGCCAGGGCCTGCGCCATGAAGGACCGGAATTTCGTTTGCATCTTCGCGCCCGCTTGCTTTATGGAACCCTCAGGCCCGCAGGACGCGCGCCGACCGCCCGAAAGGGCGATTTCCCGTGTGAAGGATGCCCGTGATGGCCGAAAAGACAACCCCCCCCGACAAATCCGCCGCTTCCGAGAAGTCGGCATGGCAGCCGCCGAAGTCGCCGCGCAGCGTGGCCAAGGCCGATGCCCCCGGCAAGACCACCCCGCACGCCGAAGGCACCCCGGCCGGTGAACGCATCGCCAAGGTGCTGTCGCGCGCCGGCATCGCCTCGCGCCGCGAGGCGGAACGGCTGATCGAAATCGGCGAGGTCGCCGTGAATGGCAAGGTCATCACCTCGCCCGCGCTGAATGTCACCGACAAGGACAAGATCACGGTGGGCGGCAAGCCCGTGAAGGCCGCAGAACCGGCGCGGCTTTGGCTTTATTACAAGCCCGACGGCCTCGTGACGTCGGAATCCGACGAAAAGGGCCGCCAGACGGTGTTCGAAACCCTGCCAGAGGATCTGCCCCGGGTCATGTCGGTTGGGCGTCTTGACCTCAACTCCGAAGGGTTGCTGCTGCTGACCAACGATGGCGAGTTGAAGCGGCGGCTGGAACTGCCCTCGACCGGGTGGCTGCGCAAGTACCGGGTGCGGATCAACGGCAATCCCACCGATGTCGATCTGGAGCCGCTGCGCAAGGGCATCGTGGTGGATGGCGAACGCTTTCAGCCGATGGTCGTGGTGCTGGATCGGATTCAGGGCGCCAACGCCTGGCTGACGATCGGCCTGCGCGAGGGCAAGAACCGCGAAATCCGCAGGGCGCTCAATGCCTTGGATTTCTACGTGAACCGCCTGATCCGGGTCAGCTATGGCCCCTTCCGTCTGGGCGATCTGGAACCCGGCGGCATCGAAGAGGTCAAGCCGCGCGTGCTGCGCGACCAGCTGGGCCTGGATCCCATGGCCGAGGAGGTTTTGCCCAAACCTGTGCCCGCAAAGCCCGCCGGCCGCAGCGTCAGCCACGGCCCGGCACGCGACGGCTTCAAACCGCGCAGCGAGGTCCCTGCCCCGCGGCGGCGCAATGATCTGCCGGGCGATGGGCCCAAGCCCCGCTCTGCCCCCAAGACCGGCCCGAAAACGGGCCCAAGCGGCGACCCGACGCGTCCGCCGCGCCCGCGTCGGCCCAGCTGACTGACCTTGGGGGAAATTTTCCGCAATATTCCCAAGCGGATTTTCGGGGGCGGCTATAGCCAGCCCCCGGCCCCTCGCCTATAGTCCGGCCATCGTTGCTGCCCCGAATTTTCATCCCGGCGGAGCCTGCACATGTCGGCCAGATCGCTTCAGTCTTTGTCCCTTGCCCTGTTGTTCGGGCTGACGCTTTACGTCGCCTTTGGCGGAGGCCACTGATGGCGCAGCGCATCGTTGGCAAGTACAGTCCCAATCAGGGCAGTTCAGCCGAACCGCCGGTGACCCTCGACGCTCCGCCGCCCGGGGGGCCGACGCTGAAGGCCAACCTGACCTTCCTTCTACCGTTTCCCTTCTTGTTCAAGGCCTTCGCGGGCACACCCTCGGCGCTGTTCTCGGGCCTTGGGGCCGCGGGTCTTTTGATCCTTGCAGCCTGGCTGACCCGCGAAGGGGTCAAGGCGCAGGCCGCGTTCGAGGCCCGCAAGATTGCCCGCCGCCCGGCCATTCCGCGCAAGATCTTCGGCGCGGCCCTGACCGGGGCCGGCCTGATGACGGGGGCCATCCTGTGGCAGGCCAATCCTTACGTGCTTTTGCTGTTTGGCATGCTCGCCGCCGGGCTGCATCTGGGCGCCTTTGGCCCCGACCCATTGAAAGCCAAGGGGATGGAGGGGCAGGACAGCTTCCAGACCGACCGTGTCGCCCGCGCGGTGAGCGAGGGCGAAGGCTATCTGACCGCCATGAAGGACGCGGTCCTGCGTGCCAACGATGGCGCCCTGGAGGCCCGTGTTGACCGCTTCGCACAAACCGCCCGCACCCTGTTCCGTCAGGTCGAAAACGACCCCGGTGATCTGACCGCCGCCCGCAAGTACCTGTCGATCTACCTGATGGGCGCCCGCGATGCGACCGTGAAGTTCGCCGACCTCTACCAGACCACCCGCGATGCCAAGGCCCGCACCGATTACGAGGCGCTGCTGGGCGACCTTGAAACCAACTTCGCCAGCCGCACCCAAGCGCTTTTGTCCAATGATCACACAGATCTGGACATCGAAATTCAGGTCCTGCGTGACAGGCTGAAACTGGAAGGCTAGCAATTGCGCAGCGCATGCCTATTTGAAGTCCATTCCCGCTTTGAAGAGTGAGATCGATATGACCGATACTGTCGCCGCCGCCGCCACAACCGCCCTTGCCGAGGTTGAAAAGGTCACCGCCGCCATTCTGCCGGAGGTCTCGACCGCCATCGTGCCGCTGGACGCCGCCACCGCGCCGCAAGCCGCCGAGATCACCCGGCGGATGGCCGAAATCGACATGTCCAACACCCAGTCGATCATCAGTTTCGGGGCTGGCGCACAAAGCGAATTGCAGCAGATCAGTCAGGACATGCTGGCGGGTGTGAAGAACAAGGACGTCGGACCCGCCGGTCAGGCCTTGGCCGACATTGTCACCACGATCCGCGGCTTTTCGGGTTCGGAGCTTGACGCCGGGCGCGAGCGCAGCTGGTGGGAAAAGCTGACCGGTGCCGCGACGCCCTTGGTGCATTTCATGGAACGGTATGAACAGGTCCAGACCCAGATCGACAAGATCACCGAAAACCTGCTGATCCATGAAACCACACTTTTGAAGGATATCAAGGCCTTGGATCTGCTTTACGCCAAGACCCTGACCTTTTACGACCAGCTGGGCCTGTATATCGCGGCCGGTCAGGCCAAGCTGAAAGAGCTGGACAGCACCTCGATCCCGGCGCTGGATGCCGCCGCCAAGGCCGCCCCCGCCGACGATCAGGTGAAAAAGGCGCAGGACCTGCGCGATCTGCGCGCGGCCCGCGACGATCTGGAACGCCGGGTCTATGACCTGCAACTGACCCGTCAGGTCACGATGCAGTCGCTGCCCTCGATCCGTCTGGTGCAGGAAAATGACAAAAGCCTGGTTGGCAAGATCAACTCCACCCTGATGAACACCGTGCCGCTGTGGGAAACCCAACTGGCGCAGGCGGTCACCATCCAGCGGTCGCGCGAGGCGGCCGAGGCGATCAAATCGGCCAATGACCTGACCAACGATCTTTTGACCCAGAACGCCAAGAACCTGCAGGACAGCAACAAGATCGTCCGCACCGAGATGGAGCGCGGCGTCTTCGACATCGAGGCGGTGAAGGCGGCCAATGAGACCCTGATCGCCACCATTCAGGAAAGCCTGGCCATTGCCGACGACGGCAAGGCCAAGCGGGCGGCGGCCGAAGAGGAACTGACCAAGATGGAGGGCGCCTTGCGTGACACGCTGTCCGCCGCCCATTCCCAAGCCAGCGGAGGCACGTTGCAAGGCTGATGCGGCACGGGTTCGGCTTTGGGGTAAGGCAGACCGCCGTTCTGGCGCTGATGGCGCTTGCCGGATGCGCCACGCCGTCCGGGCCCCTGCCCCCGGCTCGGGCCCCGGTGGTGACGGCCCCCGCTGCCGAAACCCCGGCAAGCGCGGCGATCCGGGCGCATTACGCCCGGGTTCAGGCCGGGCTGTTGTCGGAATCCCTTCTGCGCACCGAAACCGCCCCCGAGGATGCCCCCTTCACCGACCGCAATCTGACCGAGAACTTCCTCAAGATCGCGCTCTATGAAGAGTATTCCGGCGGTCAGGTCACCCAGCGCAGCCACGAGGCGCCAATCCACCTGTTGCGCTGGCAGCAGCCGATCCGCGTGGCCCTGACGTTTGGCCCGGCAGTCCCTGCCGCGCAGGTGGCCACCGACAGCGCCCGCGTCGCCTCGTACTTCGCCCTCTTGGCCAAGGTGACCGGGCACCCGATCGCGATGGACGATGCCAACCCCAACTTCTGGGTCCATTTCGCCACCATCGACGAACGCGCCGCCATGGGTCCGCGGCTCAACGCCGAAATGCCGGGCCTGACGGCGGGTCAGGTCGCCTCGGTCACCCATATGGACGACGGCACCTATTGTCAGGTTCTGACCCAGTCCGACGACGCCACCTCGACCTATTCCCGCGCCGTGGCGGTGATCCCGTCCGAACATCCTGACCTGATGCGGCTGGCCTGCATTGATGAGGAACTGGCGCAAGCTCTTGGCCTGCCCAATGACAGCAATGCGGCCCGCCCCTCGATCTTCAACGACGATCAGGAATTCGCGCTGCTGACGCGGCAAGACCAGTTGATGTTGAAAATTCTGTACGATCCCGCGCTTCACCCCGGCATGACCGAGGCCGAGGCACGGCCCATTGTCGAAACGCTTGCAACCCGTCTTATGGACGGCAACAGTTAGGCCGCGCGAAGCGGATGGAGGGGTATCATGGTTTTTGGGTTCCTGAAGGGTGAGTTTATCGACGTCATCTCCTGGACAGATGACACCCGCGACACGATGGTCTGGCGCTTTGAACGCCGCGACAATGCCATCAAATACGGTGCCAAGCTGACCGTGCGCGAAGGGCAGGCGGCGGTCTTCATCAACGAAGGTCAGCTGGCCGATGTCTTCCAGCCCGGTCTCTATGAATTGCAGACCAACAACATGCCGATCATGACGACCTTGCAGCACTGGGACCACGGCTTCCAGTCGCCCTTCAAATGCGAGATCTATTTCATCAACACCACCCGCTTCAACAATTTCAAATGGGGCACGCAAAACCCCATCATGTGCCGCGACCCCGAATTCGGCCCGGTCCGCATCCGCGCCTTCGGCACCTATTCGATGCGCGTGACCGACCCGGCGGTCTTCCTGAAAGAGGTTGTGGGCACCGACGGTGAATTCACCTCGGACGAAATCTCGGCCCAGATCCGCAACGTCATTGTCCAGCAAATGAGCCAGGCCCTGGCGAAATCCGGCATCCCGGTCTTGGACATGGCGGCCAACACGGTGGACCTCGCCAAGCTGGTCTCGACGGCGATTGCGCCCACCATCACCAACTACGGCCTGTCACTGCCGGAATTCTATATCGAAAACATCTCTCTGCCCGATGAGGTGGAAAAGGTGCTCGACAAGCGCACTTCGATGGGGCTGGCGGGCGATCTGAACAAATACATGCAGTTCAACGCGGCCGAGGGGCTGGCCCAGCCCAATTCCGCCATGGGGGCCACGATGGGGGCGGCCATGGGCGCGGGGATGGGCTTCAACATGGGACAACAGGGGCCCTGGGGGGCCACAGCCGCCGCCGCGCCCGCAGCGCCGCCGCCGCCGCCCGTGGCCAAACAATGGCATGTGGCCGACAATGGTGTGACCAAGGGGCCGTTTGGCGAGGCCGATCTGGCAGGCATGGCCGCCTCGGGTGGGCTGACGCGCGCCACGCTGGTCTGGACCGCGGGGCAAGATGGCTGGAAGGCCGCCGGTGACACCGACCTTGGCCGCCTGTTCGCCGCCGTCCCGCCGCCGCCTCCCCCGCCGCCACCGGCACCGGGGCAATAGGCCATGGCGGTCAGCGAAGAACACCGCTACCCCTGCCAGCAATGCGGGGCCGAACTGCGCTTTTCTCCCGGCCAGACCGTGCTGAAATGCGATCACTGCGGCTTTGAACAGGCAATCTCCTCCGGGGCCGGGCCCGATGCCGGCCCCTGGGCCAAGCCCGCCAAAGCCAAGGCCTTCGAGGAACATCCCCTGGCGCAGGGCCTGTCCGATGACCTGCCCGCCTCGGCCAGCGAAGAGGTGCGTTCGACCAAATGCCCGAACTGTGGCGGCGTGGTGGAATTCAAGGGCGCCTCGCATGCCACCGAATGCCCGTTCTGCGCCTCACCCGTGGTGGTCGACACCGGGGCAGAGCGCAAAATCAAGCCGCAAGCCGTGATGCCCTTCGCGCTGGATGAACCCGCCGCCCGCAAGGCGCTGATCGCCTGGCTGGGCAGCCTCTGGTTCGCGCCGAACCGCCTTTTGGAATTCACCCGCGCCGGGCGGGCGATGAACGGCGTCTATGTGCCCTACTGGACCTTCGACGCCGACACGGTCTCGACCTATCGCGGCGCCCGCGGCGAGCATTACTATGAAACCCGCACCGTCACCGTGAACGTGAACGGCCGGAATGAGACGCGGCAGGAACAGGTTCAGAAAACCCGCTGGTATCCCGCGTCAGGCACCGTCAGCCATGACTTTGACGATGTGCTGGCCATCGCCTCCACCGCGCTGCCGACCCGTCTGGGTGACGGGCTGGAACCGTGGGATCTGGGCCAGATGCAGCCCTACAGCCCCGACTACCTCGCTGGCTTTCAGGCCGAGGGCTATACGGTGGCGCTGGCGGACGGCAACACGGTGGCCAAGGCCAAGATGGCCTCGGCGATCCGCGAGGATGTCCGCCGCGACATCGGCGGCGACGAACAAAGGATCGACTCGGTCGACACCACCTATTCGGCCGAAACCTTCAAGCACATCCTGCTGCCGGTCTGGATGGCCGCCTACAAATACAACGCCAAAAGCTACCGTTTTCTGGTGAACGGCCAAACCGGCGAAGTGCAGGGCGAACGTCCGTGGAGCGTGTGGAAGATCACCTTTGCCGCGCTTGGGGCCGCCATCGTGGCCGGCGTCGGCGTCTACCTTTACCAGAAATATCACATCGGCGGCTGACCCCTCCCCACCCGCCGCTTTCATTTGTTCATAAATATCCCACAGGGGGGTCTGAGGGGACGTGAAGTCCCCCCTGCCGGGTCCGCAGAGCGCTGTCCTCGTTGACTCTCCCCCACACCCGCGCCAAAGGGGGCGCAACTCATTCCGGAGGCCCCATGCGCGTTCTTGCCCAAGCCCGCATTCCCGAACTGCCGAACCCCTATTTCGGCAAGGTCCGCGACTGCTATGACCTGCCGCCCGATGCCACCTATCCCGATGGCCGCCGGATCCTGATCGCGTCTGACCGGATTTCCGCCTTCGACCGCATTCTGGCCGCGATCCCCTACAAGGGTCAGATCCTGACCCAGATCGCCCGCTTCTGGTTCGAACGCACCGCCGACATCATCCCCAACCACGTCATCGAATACCCCGACCCCAATGTCGTGATCGGCGCGCATGTGAAGATCCTGCCGGTCGAGGTCGTGGTGCGCGGCTATCTGGCCGGAACCACCTCGACCTCGGTGCTGACCCAGTACAAGCAGGGCGTGCGCCAGATGTATGGCCACACCCTGCCCGATGGGATGCGCGACAATCAGGTGCTGGCGCAGGCGATCATCACCCCGACCTCCAAAGCCTTCGACGGCGCCCATGATGAACCGCTGACCGCGGCCGAGATCATCGCCCAGGGCCTGTTGACCCAAGCCCAATGGGATGAGGTGTCCGCCGCCGCCCTCGCCCTTTTTGCGCGCGGGCAGAAGATGGCCGCCGAACGCGGGCTGATCCTTGTCGACACCAAATATGAATTCGGCACGGATCACACCGGCCGCATCCTGATCGCCGATGAAATCCACACCCCCGATTCCAGCCGCTACTGGATTGCCTCGGGCTATGAGGCGGCCTTCGCCGCAGGCGCGCGTCCGCCCAGCTTTGACAAGGACGTGATCCGGTCCTGGGTGGCCGCGCGCTGCGACCCCTACAAGGACGCCATCCCCGAGATTCCGGCGGCCATGATCGACGCCACGTCCAGGGTCTATATCCAGGCCTACGAGGCGATCACCGGTCAGACCTTCGTGCCGGACCTGTCGGGCGCCACGCCGCTTGACCGGGTGCGGACCGCTCTGCGCCCCTATTTCGCGTAAACCGGGCCGATGGCCCATCCTATGACGACCGACTGTTTGCGCTAACGGCTGCGTTTCCGCTATGGTCCCTGAAAACCTCGGGAGGGTGAAATGATTCTCAGCTGTGGCGAAGCCCTGATTGACATGTTGCCGCGCACCAGCACGCTGGGCGAGGCTTGCTTTGCGCCCTATGCTGGCGGGGCGGTGTTCAACACCGCCATCGCCCTGGGCCGCTTGGGCGCGCCTTCTGCCTTCTTCTCGGGCATTTCCACCGACATGCTGGGCGAGATTCTGGCCGATACGCTGGCGGCCTCCAAGGTCGACACGCAATATTGCGCACGCTCGGCCAAGCCCACCACCGTGGCCTTCGTCAAGCTGGTGAACGGTCAGGCGACCTATGCCTTCTACGATGAAAACACCGCCGGCCTCTTGCTGACACAGGACCAGTTGCCGACCCTGCCCGCTGACGTGGACACGCTGTTCTTCGGCGGCATCTCTTTGGTCAACGACCCCGCCGCCTCAACCTACGAGGCCCTGCAGGCCCGCGAGGCCACGACCCGCGTCACGATGATCGACCCCAACATCCGTCTGGGCTTCATCGCCGGCAAGGAAGGCCCCTACCGCGCCCGGATCGAGCGGATGATCGCCCGCGCCGACATCGTGAAACTGTCGGATGAAGACCTGCACTGGCTGTCGGGCGCAGGTGATCTTACAGCGCTGGCCCGCGCCATCGTCACGCAAGGCCCCAAGATCGTCTTCATCACCGAAGGCGCCGCCGGCGCCCGCGCCATCACCGCCACGCAAGACCGTTTCATCGCGGCCCAGAAGGTCACCGTGGCCGATACGGTCGGTGCCGGTGACACCTTCAACGCCGGGGCGCTGACCGCCCTGCACGAGGCTGGCGCCCTGACCAAGGCGCGCCTTGCCGCCGTCACCGATGCCGAACTTGACGCAGCACTGACCCTTGGCACCCGCTCTGCCGCCATCACCGTCAGCCGCGCCGGGGCCAACCCGCCGTGGCGCAACGAGCTGTGAGGGCGGTCCTTCAGCGCGTTACACGCGCCAGCGTCACGGTCGAGGGGGAGATCACCGGTGAAATCGGCTCTGGCCTGCTGATCCTGATCTGCGCCATGCAAGGCGATACCGAGGCCGAAGCCGACAAACTGGCCGCCAAGATCGCCAAGCTGCGCATCTTCAAGGACGAGGCGGGCAAGATGAACCTGTCGGTGCGCGACATTCAGGGTGCGGCGCTTGTGGTCAGCCAGTTCACCCTCGCCGCCGACCTGCGCGGCAACCGGCCCGGCTTTTCCTATGCGGCCGCCCCGGCAGACGGCAACCGGCTGTACGCGTATTTCGCCAGCCGCATCGCCGCCGAGGGCATCCCAGTGCAAAAAGGCATCTTCGGGGCTGACATGGATGTCGCGCTCCACAACGATGGCCCGGTCACGATCTGGATGGATACGGCGGCGCTGTAGCGCCACCGCCAAGGTTTGGCGCAGCCAGCGCCGCTCAGTTGAAGGGGTTCTTCGACCCTGAAATCGCCGTCCCGCAGTCGATCAACTTGTTGATCGAGGCGGCGGACCCTGCCAGCGAATAGTCCTTCACCGCGCTTCCGTCGCTGTTGCGCAGGTGCAGCGTCGACCCCGCCGCCACCTCCACGACGAAGTTCACGCTTTCCTTCTGATCAGGCAGATCGAACAACACCGACTGCTTGGTCAGGTTTGCCCCGGTCAGCGACCAGGGCGAGCGGTGGTCAATCTCCACCTGCAGGTCGGCCGAGCCGTTGTCGCCAAAATCCCAGTCCTGCGAATAGAATTGCAACCGGATGGTCTGATCGGGGAAAGTCCAGATCGAGAAGCTTTCACCCGGGTCCGACACTTCGGCAAGACAGGCATAGGTGCCGTCATCGAAGGTCACGCCCTCGACCTGCCAGGCCTGATTGGAATACAAAACATCCGTGCGGTCCGCAAAGGCGGGCGAAGCCGCCGCCGCACATACCAAAGCCACCGCGGTGGCCACGCCAAAGTTCATCTCAATCCCTCCTATTGACGCGAATGTGAACAGAGTTGGGGCAGCCGTCCGATTCACGCAATGGAAAACTCGCAAAGCCCCTACCTGTTCGTATAGGTGCTGCGACCTTAGGGAAACACTTTGGGGTCAATCAGCCCATTCCCAAGGGTTTGAGAACTCGCCCAAAAGCGCGCGGACCTGCGGCTCTTGGCCAACCACGCGTCCGGACATCCGCGCCAGAAGGCCGCGCTTGCGGTCTTCGACAACCTCGGCCACGCGCGCGGTCAAACCGGCCTCGGTCAGGGCCGCGTCAAACACCCGGGTGATCGCGCGTTTGCGCAATTCCGGCTTCAGCACCTTGCCCACGGCGGTCTTGGGCAAGGCAGGCAGGATCTCCACATGCTTGGGCACGGCGGCGCGTTCGCTGATATGCGTGCGGCAATAGTCCGCAAGCTCTTCCACGCTGACCGAGGCCCCGGCGACCAGTTCGACATAGACACACGGCAATTCTCCGGCAAAGGCATCGGGCTGGCCGATGGCCCCGGCAAAAGCCACCGCCGGATGGCCGGCCAGCGCCTCTTCGATCAGCGCCGGGTCGATGTTGTGACCGCCGCGGATGATCAGGTCCTTGGC
>NZ_CBBQHX010000024.1:0-68350 GCF_964946895.1 Stagnihabitans sp.
GGTCGCGGCGGAAGTTGATGTAGACCTCGTGCAGGTCGAAGGGGTGGTCGGAGCCGATCCAGAAGGTGCCTTCGGGGGTCGTGGGATGGGTCATGTGGCAAGCCTCCCTTGGGCACGGACTTGTGCGACGTCTTTGGGGTTAGAGTGCCGGGTATGGGCCGCCCTTGCCAGCGCAATCGGGGCGGCCCTCGGCCTCAGGCGGCCAAGGTGCCGTAGAGGGGGGCCAGTTTTTGCACCACGCGGTAAGCGTGGATCAGGCGCGCGGGCGGGATGTCGGGCTGGATGAAGTGGCCGCCGTTGAAGATGAAGCCGCCGCCGGGGGCGTAGATGGCGAAGCGGTTGGTGATGTATTCCTCAAGCTCGTCGCCTTCGAATTTCAGGAGGCCGTCGATCACGTCGAGGGAGCCGTAGATGGTGATCTTGTCGCCCCATTTGGCTTTGACCTCTTTGGGGTCCATGCCGGCGGATTCCTGCACGGGGTGCCAAGAGGTGTAGCCCATCTCGATGATGTCATCGACGATTTGCAGGATATAGCCGTCGGAATGGAGGTTGACAGGCAGGCCTCGGCTGCGGGCGTGCTGGACGACGCGCATGGCGTAGGGTTTGATCAGCTTGCGCCAGCTTTTCGGAGAGAAGAGCATGGTGCCGTTCGAGCCCCAGTCATCGGACAGGGTCATCATGTCGACCCCGGCTTCGACAAGGTTATCGACCTGGATGCACATCCAGTCGGCGTATTTGTCGAACCATGCGGCCATGCGGTCGGGCTGGCCGCCGAGATGCATCCAGCAATTCTCGATGCCAAGGAAGGAGGAGGTGCCTTCCACCATGCCCCAGCAATGCGCCAGAACGGCGCGCTTGCCCTTTTGCTGGGCCACGGCGGTGGCGATGTTGGTGCCGCCGAAGTCATAGTTCCAGGCGGTGTAGTTCAGCCATTTGGGGTCTTTGGGATCCTCGAAACTGAGGGAGTCCAGTTCCATGATGTCGAACTTGCGGCCGTATTGGTTGGGGAAGGGCATGAGGCCGACAAAGACATCGACGCCGAACTCCTCCATGAATTTCTCGCGGGGGCCGTAGTCTGCCTCCAGCCGGTCAAGGAACTGGCGTTGATAGAGCCAGCAGTCGATGGGGGTGCGGTCAGTCGGCTGGCGGTTGATCGTGGCCATCACGCGTTCTAATGAGTTCATGCTTGCTCCAATACCAACATGCGCCGCCAATCGGCGATATCCACCCCGTCGACGAAGCCGGAGTGGAAGGATTCCCAATGAACCTGTTCCCATTGCGGGATCAGGAGTTTGATGTCTGCGGGGCATTTCTGGATCAGTTCGGCATAGGCCGATTCCAGAAGCCGGTAGCCCGAGGTGGGCGAGACCTTGAAGCGCGGGTGCGGGGCGATCAGGCCGTCTTCGACCATGGCGGCGTCGAGGATGTCGGACATCTGATGCAGCAGGTCCAGCTTCTCCTCCCACGATGTGGAAAGCTGGGGCGCCTTTTCGACGATATGGGCCAGACGCGCGCCCATGCGGGGCAGGCGGTGGAACATCTCGGTCAGCCATTTGTCGTAGGGGTAATAGGTGCGGTCCAGCAGGAAGGCCATCTGCACGCCCCAGCGCAGCGAGCGGGCGAAGGTGGTGGAGGCGTAGAGGGTGTTGTTTCTGAGGAGCGCACGTTTCAACGCATAGACGCCCATGCCGGAGAAGTAACGGGACCAGTGGGCAAGGCGGCGCAGGCGGACAGGTTCGGGATAGTAGTTGAGGAGTGCCGTGCGGATGGCGGAGAATTGCTGCGAGGGGTCGTGCCAGACCTCGCCGGCGATGATGTGGGTGATGTCCTCCTCGGGGATCGTCAGCCACTCGGCCAGGGTTTGCGGTGGATGGTCAAGGCCGATGGTGGAGAGGAGGTGGTGGTCCAGCGAGGCCAGCGCCACGCCCTTGGTGCGGGTGTAGCCCTCGCGCAGTTCCCGGCCGCGCCAATGTTGTGGCAGGAGGGCGGCCAGCGTGTCTTCGATCTGCGCGCCCTTGGTGTCCATCAGGGTTTGGGGGAGGAGGATGTTGACCCGCAGGCCAAAGTGATGGTCGGTGGAGTATTCGTCGTCCAGCCGCAGCACTTCCGAACCGTAACCAAAGAAACCGGCGGCCATCTGGGCTGTTTCGGCGGGGTAATGCTGGGTCAGCAGGGGCAGCACGATGTCGGACCAGAAATCGTGGCTTTCGTCGATGATGGATCGTTTGTCTGCCATGGTCCCGGCCTCCCCTCCGGTGTCTGGCGTCAGGTAGGGTGGGGTTAAACCCCACCCTACGGTGGCAGGCGGTGCTTGTAGGGTGGGGTTTAACCCCACCCTACGGGGTCGGCGTCAGACGATGCCGGACGATGCACCGATCACTGCGGGGCGCTCTTTCGCCTTCTCGGCCCGGTAGCCCGAAGCGCGGTAGGTGGCGATCGGGTCCAGGGCGCCACCTTGCCGGGCGCGGGCCTCGGCCAGAATGGGCGAGACGTCGGTGATATAGGCGGCTTTCAGCAAACGGTGCGCGGCGAGAACGTCGTTGGCGTCCTGCGCTTCGGTCAGGGCCTTGCGGTCCACAAGGCTTGCCTGCACGTAGGCGCGGGCGATTTCGATGGACGAGGACATCAGGCTTTCGATCGGGTCGGTGACGTTGTGGCTTTGGTCGATCATATAAGCGAGGTTGAGGCCCTTGGGTTCGGCATACACCAACTCGTTGAAGACGAGGAACAGGCGGAAAGGGTCGACGGAGCCGGCATCAAGGTCATCGTCGCCGTATTTGCTGTCGTTGAAGTGGAAGCCCGCGAGTTTGCCGACATGGATCAGGCGGGCGACGATCTGTTCGATGTTGGTGTTGGGGGCGTGGTGGCCAAGGTCCACCAGACATTTGGCTTGGGACCCAAGGGTTTGGGCGGCGATGAGGCTGCTGCCCCAGTCGGAGATGACGGTGGAATAGAACGCCGGTTCATACATCTTGTGTTCGATATACATCGTCCAGTCTTGCGGCAGGCCCTCGTAGATCTGGCGCATGGCGTCGAGGTAGTGTTCAAACATCCGGCCCATGTTCTGCTGGCCGGGGAAGTTGGTGCCGTCGCCGACCCAGACCGTCAGGGCGGTGGAGCCAAGCTTCTGGCCGATCTCGATGCATTCAAGGTTGTGCTCGATGGCCTGATGGCGGGTCATTGCGTCGGCATTGGACAGGGAGCCGAACTTGTAGCTGTGGGTCTGGCCCGTCTGATCCTGAAAGGTGTTGGAGTTCATTGCATCAAAGCCGAGGCCATACTGGGCGGCCTCTTGCCGGAGCGCGTTGTAGTCGGTGACCTTGTCCCACGGGATATGGGGGGAGACGGTGCGGGTGCCGCGCGTCAGGGCCTGGATGACGCCGCAGTCTTCCAGCTTGTCATGGATGTTGCGCGGCTCCCCCAGCCCCGGGAAGCGGGCGAAGCGGGTGCCGCCGGTGCCGACGCCCCAGGTGGGGATGGCGACAGACCAGTTGATCGCGCGTTGGGTCAGGGTTTCGATATCGACACCGCGGCGGGCGAGTTGGCGGCCAAGGGAGGCGTAGTCTTCGGCTTGGGCTTCGGCGGCTTGGTGGTTCAGTGTGCCGATCAGGTCGGTTGAGATTTCGGTCATCGCTTACCTCGTAAACGACACGGCATTGCCCGCGTCGACGTTCAGGAAATTGCCGGTGCTCTTGTTCGACAGGTCGGAGGCGAAGAAATAGACGCCTTCCGCGATATCCTCGGGGAAGACGGACCGCTGCAGGAGGGAGCGCTTGCGGTAGTGATCCTCCAGTTCATCGACGGAGATCTTGTTTGAGGCGGCGCGTTGCTGGCTCCATTCGCCTTTCCAGATCTTCGAGCCGCGCAGGACGGCGTCGGGGTTGACCACGTTGACGCGGATGCCCATGGGGGCGCCTTCCAGCGCCATGCAGCGGGCGAGGTGGATTTCAGCGGCTTTCGCGGTGCAGTAGGCGCTGGCGCCGGGGGAGGCGGCGACGCCGTTTTTCGAGGCGATGAAGATCATCGAGCCACCGAGGGCTTGGGTTTTCATCACCCGGTAGCCTTCACGCCCGACGAGGAAATAGCCGGTGGACAGGATGTCCATCGTCTTGTTCCACATGGCCAGCGTCGTATCCTCCACCGCTGCGGCAGAGGTGATGCCGGCATTGTTCACCAGCACGTCCAGCCCACCGTATTCGCCGATGGTATGCTCGATGGCGGCGAGGACTTGCTCTTCCGAGGTCACGTTCATCAGGACGCCGCGCACCATGTCCTTACCGTAGCGTTTGGCGAAGCCTGCGGTGACGTCGTCCAGCGCGGTCTGGTCGATATCGGCCAGAACCACATTGCAGCCTTCGCGCAGCAGGCGTTCGGCGGTGGCCGAACCGATCCCGCCAGCCCCGCCGGTGATGAAGGCCACACGGCCCTGCATCGACTTCGGTTTGGGCATGCGTTGCAGCTTGGCCTCTTCGAGGAGCCAGTATTCGATGTTGAAGGCTTCTTGGGTGTCGAGGCCCTGGTATTCGGAGACGCCAGAAGCGCCGCGCATGACGTTGATGGCGTTGACGTAGAACTCGGCCGAGATGCGGGCGGTCGCCTTGTCCTTGGCAAAGGACAGCATGCCGACGCCGGGGATCAGGTAGATCACGGCGTTCGGGTCGCGCATCGCGGGGGAGTTGGCGTGCTTGCAGCGGTCGTAATAGGCGGCGTAGTCGGCACGGTAGCCGGCGATCAGGGTGTCCAGGGTGGCGGCATCGGCGTCGGCGGGGACGATCAGCGGCTTGATCTTGGTGCGCAGGAAGTGGTCGGGGCAGGAGGTGCCCAAGGGGGCCAAGGCCTCCAGCATGTTGGAATTCACGAATTCAAGCACTTCCGGCGCGTCGGTGAATTGGCCCGCCTTCATCTCGGATTTCGAGATGCGGCCGCGGATCAGCGGCATCAGGCGACGGGCGGTGGCGGCTCGTTCGTCTTGCGGTAGGGTGGGGTTCTTTACCCCACCAAACGCTGGGCGTTTCACATGCGCATCCAGCCAGACGGCGGCCTTGTTGATGATGCGCAGGGTTTGTTCATAGGACTCTTTGGCCGTGGCGCCCCAGGTGAAGAGGCCGTGACTGCCCAGAACCAGCCCGACCATGTTGGGGTTTTCTTCCGCCATCTTGCCAAGCTTGATGCCAAGGTCGATGCCGGGGCGCTGCCAGGGCAGGTAGCCGATCTCATCGCCGAAGATCTCGTTGGTCAGGGCGATCTGGTCTTTCGAGGCGGCAATCGCGATCACGGCGTCGGAATGGACGTGATCGACATGGATGTGCGGCACGAAGCCATGCAGCCAGGTATCAATCGACGGCGCACGCGGGTTCAGGTTGAAGATGCAATGCCCCAAGGCATCGACCATCGCGTCTTCCTGATCAAGGCTTTTGTACTGCGCCTTCAGTTGGAAGAGCTTGTCCATGTACAGCGTGGCAAACCCGTCCAGCTTCATGCTGCCGATGTCGCCACCCGAGCCCTTGACCCACAGCACCGTCACCTCCGCCCCGGTCAGCGGGTCTTTCGCCTGAACCTTGGCCGAGGTGTTGCCGCCGCCGAAGTTGGTGATCCTGAGGTCCGAGCCCAAGAGGTTGGAGCGGTAGAGCAGCTTGCCCGGCTCATCAAGCGTGGCAGCATGGGCGTCGTCCCACAGGGACGGAAGAAGGATGTCTTGGGTCATCGCTTTTTCATGTTTGGGAAGGTTGCGGTCAAGGATAGGGGTAAAACGCTCATAGTCAATCACGAAACGTCGCGCTGCGCTGCAGAGAATCTACTGCGATGCAGCATTGCGATTGTTTGTTGACGGATGTGAGCGATTCTGACTAGCTTGAGCTATGCATGAACGTGAAAGATGGCAACTTATCCTGACCCGGCTGCGCGAACGCGGGATTGTTCGTGTAAACGATCTTGCCGCAATGACGGGTGCCTCATTGGCCACACTGCGCCGGGATCTGGCGCGGCTGGAAGATACTGGGCAACTGCGCCGTGTGCATGGCGGGGCGGAAACGGCGGAAGTCTCCAGTCAGGGTGACCTGACGGCGGTTTCGTTTGGCGCAAGCCAGACGACGAATGCCGACAACAAGCTGGCGGTGGCGCGCAAGGCGGCCAGCCTGTGTGCGGATGGCGATTCGATCATCCTCAACGCGGGATCCACCACATGGTTCATGGCGCAGTGCCTGCGCCAGCACCGGATGCAGGTGCTGACCAACTCTTTCCCGATTGCGCAGGAGTTGATCGCCAACTCTGGCAACCGGGTCGTGCTGCCGGGCGGGGAATTGTACCGCGAGCCGGGGATCATCCTGTCGCCGTTCGAAGAGGATGCGATCCAGCACTTCGCGGCCGGCAAGATGTTCATGTCGTGTTATGCGATCACGCCCATGGGCGTGATCGAAAGCGATCCTTTGATCGCGCGGGCGGAAGCAAAACTGCTCAGCCGCGCGGAAAAGCTGATCGTCATTGCAGATTCCTCGAAGTTCGAGGCGCGGGGCAACATGGTTGTCTGCCCCCTGACGCGGGTCTCCACGGTGGTCACCGATGCCGGTGCGCCAGCGGGGATGGTGGATCATCTGCGGTCGGTGGGGGTGGAGGTCCTCATTGCCGAAGATGAACGGATAACGAAGCTATCGGCGGCTTGAAGCCGGGAACCAAACGGGAGGACGACAATGAAGATGAATAAATTTGGTGTGGCCTTGACCATGGCGGCAAGCCTCTTGGGCTCGACCGTGATGGCGGATGTGATCGAGGCCAAGCCGGGCCAAGCGGTGAACATGGTGCTGCTGCCGAAATTCCTGGGCATTCTGCCCTTCGATCAGGCCGATCGTGGCGCGCAGGAAGCGGCGAAGGAACTGGGCAACACCGGGACCTATCAGTACATCGGCCCGACCGCCGAAAACTCGGCGGCCGGTCAGATCGAAATGCTGACCACGGCCACCACGCAAAAGCAAAACGTGGTGATGATGTCGAACAACGCCGGCGACCAGATCGCGCCGACGGCCGAGGCCGCACAGGCCGCGGGCACCAAGGTTGTGACGTGGGACTCGCCCATTCCCTCGGGCAAGGGCGAAAGCCTGTTCGTGGCGCAGGTTGACTTCGGCTCGATCGGCACCGTTCTGGCCGACATGGTCTATGACGAAGCCGGTGGCAAGGGCGAGTTCGCCATCCTGTCGGCAAGCCCCGATGCGGCCAACCAGAACGCCTGGATTGATGCCATGAAGAAGGTCCTGGCGTCCGACGCCAAGTACAAGGACCTGAAACTGGATGACGTCGTTTACGGCAATGACCAGTCGGAAGAATCCTACAACCGCGCCTTGGGCCTGGTCGACAAATACAAGGACCTGAAGGTGATCATGGCCCCGACCACGGTCGGTATCGTGGCCGCTGCCAAGGCGATGCAGGACGAAAAGCTGTGCGACAAGGTCAAGGTATCGGGCCTTGGTTTGCCGGCGGAAATGGTGTCCTACACGATGAACGGCTGCGCGCCGGAATTCGCGCTGTGGTCCTTCGTCGACCTTGGGTATCTGACCTATTACACCAGCTACCTGCTGGCGACCGGGTCGATCAAGGGTGAGATCGGCGAAGAGTTCAAGGCTGGCCGTCTGGGCACCATGAAGATCGACGAGGATCCGGGCCGCAAGGGTGCCAAGCGCGTCCTGATGGGGCCGTTCACGGTGTACAACAAGGACAACGTCGAAGCCGCCTCGAAGTAATCGCGGGCCGTTTCAACGATTTGCAGGGCCGCCCCGGTGGCGGCCCTGTCTTCTCTCATATCCCGGATTCCGCCCGTGACAGCTGTTCTGGAACTGCGCAACATCGCCAAGAGCTTTGCCGCCACCGCGGCGCTGAAGGAGATGAACCTGGCCATCGAGCCGGGGGAAATCCACGCCATCGTGGGCGAAAACGGCGCGGGCAAATCCACGCTGATCAAGATCATGACCGGGGTGCATCAGCCTGACACCGGCGAGATCCTGGTGGATGGCAAGGCGGTCGCAGTACGTTCGACCCAGGATGCGCAAGGTTTGGGGATCGCGGCCATCTATCAGGAACCAATGGTGTTTCCCGATCTGGACGTGGCCGAGAACATCTTCATCTCGAACCGGGCCGAGGGCGCTTTCATGAACTGGAAGCGCATGTATGCCGAAGCGGCCAAGCTGATCGCGCAGTTGGGCGTGACCCTTGATGTCCACCGTGCCGCCGCCGGCCTGACGCTGGCCGAACAGCAGACGGTGGAAATTGCGCGGGCCTTGTCCTTGAACGTCAAGGTCCTGATCATGGACGAACCCACCGCCAGCCTGTCGGCGCATGAGGTGGCGCGGCTGTTGAAGATTGCGCGCGCGCTGAAGGCCAAGGGCGTGTCGGTCATCTACATCTCGCACCGCTTGGATGAGATTTTCGAGGTGGCGGACCGGGTTACGGTCATTCGCGACGGTCAGCACATCTCGACCAAACCGATTGCTGCGGTCACGCCGGATGGCATGGTCAAGGACATGGTCGGGCGGGCGATTGACTCGTTTGCCGTCAAGACCCACGCCAACCCGCATGGCGCATCGGTGCTGCGGCTAGAGGGTCTGGGGCGGGCGGGGGTGTTCGGGGGCATCAGCTTTGATCTGTCAGCCGGAGAAGTCTTGTGTTTTGCGGGCCTTGTGGGCGCGCGGCGGACGGATGTCGGGCTCGCGGTTTTCGGCATTGCGCCGGCGACCGAGGGGCGGATCCTGATCGACGGGCAAGAGGTGCAGATCACCAGCCCACAAGAGGCGATGGCCAAAAGCATCGCCTATGTCTCGGAAGACCGGCGCAAAATGGGGCTGGCGATGACGCTGCCGATCTTCGCCAATATCTCGCTGGCCAGTCTGGGGAAACTGCTGGGCGCGTTTGGCATCATTGACCGGCGGGCCGAGATGGCCATGGCCGAGAAATACCGCAAGCAACTGGCGATCAAGTCGCCGGGGGTGACGATTGACGTGGGCAAGCTGTCGGGCGGCAATCAGCAAAAGGTCATGCTGGCGAAATGGCTGGAGACCAAGCCGCGCATCCTGATCTTTGACGAACCGACGCGAGGCGTCGATGTGGGGGCCAAAGCGGAAGTGCACAACATCATCCGCCAATTGGCGAAAGAAGGCGTTGCGGTGCTGGTGATTTCGTCCGACCTGCCCGAGGTGCTGGCCTTGGCCGACCGCGTGCTGGTGATGCGGGAAGGCCGTCAGGCGGGGATCCTTGAAATTGCGGATGCAACGCAGGAACGCGTGATCGGTTTGGCTGCAGGACATGAAGCCCGTTTGCCGGAGGCGGCGCTATGATTGCCAAGATCCACCCCCAGACCCTGCGCATCATCGCGCTGTTCGTGGCGCTGCTGGCGACGGTGCTGTTCTTTTCCACCCAGATCGACAGTTACCTTAGCCCGCGGATGTTCACCCGCATCACCACCTCGGCGGCGGTGATCCTGCCGATTGCGGTGGGGCAGGCGATCGTGGTGATGACGCGCAACATAGACCTGTCGATCGGATCGACCGTGGGCGTCGTGGCCTATCTGACCGGCGAGTTTCTGGGCGGGCATCCGGATTTGAACCCGCTGCTGGTCGCCGTTCTGGCGATGGGGATCGGGGGCTTCATGGGGGCCATCAATGGCGTGCTGGTGTGCTGGGGCCGGGTGCCCTCGATCATCGTGACCTTGGGAACGCTGGCCTTGTACCGCACCTTTCTGGTGCAATATTCCGATGCCAAGACGATCACCACGGCCAGCTTGCCGCAATGGCTGGTGGACCTGCCGCAGGCCAATGCGTTTTCCATCTTCGGGCTGGATATTCGCGTGACGGTGGTGATGGCCCTTTGCGCCGCGATCGCGATGGGGCTGGCGCTGACACGGCTTAGGGCGGCGCGGCGGATCTATGCGGTGGGGTCCAACCCGGATGCGGCGGTGATGGCGGGGATCAATTCGGCCATGGTGGTGTTCGTGGCCTTCGTGCTGTCGGGCGCGTTTGCCGGGCTTTCGGGGCTGATTTTCCTGGCAAAGTTCGGGAATATCACGGTCGTGGCCGGCATGGGGTTCGAGTTGAAGGCAGTGGCTGCGGTGGTCGTGGGCGGGGTTTCGATCCTTGGCGGTTCCGGCAGCATGATCGGCGTGGTGATCGGCTGCGTGCTGGTCGATACGATTGACAACTCGCTGACCCGCTGGGAACTGGTGTCAGAGTTCTGGCGCGATGCCCTGCTGGGCATGCTGATCATGGCGGCGGTGACGGTCGATACGGTGATGTCACGCTCGCTTGGTCGGCTGGGTGCGAAGAAGGGAGCGCAGTGATGGCGCGTTTGAAATCCTGGGAGGGGATGCTGCTGGTCCTGTTCCTGATCACCTTCGCCGGCAACGTGGCGCTGGCGCCCGAGTTTCTGACCATTCAGAACCAGATCAACCTGTTCCAGTTGTCGATTGAAAAGATCATCGTGGCCCTGGTGATGACGCTGATCATCATCAACGCCGAGATCGACCTGTCGGTCGCCTCGGTCATGGGGCTGTCGGCCTGCGCCTTTGGCTACATGCTGACCAATGGCTGGTCTGCGGGGCTGGCGATTGTGATCTGTCTGGCGCTGGGGCTTTTGGCGGGGCTGATCAACGCGCTGTTGATTGCGCGGGCGAAGATCCCCTCGCTGGTGGTGACGCTGGCCATGCTGATCGGGTTTCGCGGCTTTGCGCGCGTGCTGGTCAAGGATCAGAGCATGGGCGATTTCCCGGCTTGGGTCACGTTCTTGGGTCAGGATGCGCTGGTGGGACCGTTTCCGCTGTCGCTGATCCTGTTTGTCGTGTTTTTGCTGGGGCTTGGCGTGTTGCTGCACCGCACCGGATTTGGCCGACAGATCGTGGTGATTGGCACCAATGCCGAGGTGGCGCGGTTCTCTGGCCTCAATGTGGCAAGGGTCAAGACGGTGCTGTTCTTGATGAGCGGCTTCATCGCGGCCCTTGCGGGGCTGCTCTATGCCGCCCGCTTGGGCTCGGTGCGCGGCGATGCCGGGACGGGGTTTGAGCTGGATATCATCACGATGGTGCTGCTGGGCGGCGTCAGCATCTTTGGCGGCAAAGGCTCGATGACGGGGGTGCTTTTGTCGATCCTGATCATCTTGAACCTGAGGAACGGCATGGCGCTGACCAATATCACCGGGCATATCCAAACCGGGGTGATCGGCGTTCTGCTGATCGCCTCGGTCCTGATCCCCAATCTGTTGTCCGATCTGCGCGCCCGCCGCGCCAAAGCCTGAGGGTTCCCATGCGCCACGCGTTCAAGATGTATATCAACCCCGGGATGGAGGCGGAGTATATCCGCCGCCACGATGCGATCTGGCCGGAACTGTCGGCGCTGCTGACGGCTTCGGGGGTGTCGAACTATTCGATCCACCTTGACCGCGAGACGAACACGCTGTTCGGCTATCTGGAGCGCAGGGCGGGCCACACGATGGCCGATCTGCCCAAACATCCGGTGATGCAGAAATGGTGGGCCTACATGGGCGACATCATGGCCACGAACCCGGATGGCTCGCCCGTGGCGATTGACCTGACCGAGACGTTCTACTTGGCGTAAGGGCTTGGCAAGATGGGCAGATTGCCCATCTTACCCCAGGGCCGCCCACAGCGCCTGAACCTTGGCGCGCCAAAGTGTGGCATAGGCGGCAAGGCGCGGGTCGCCAGAGGGCAGAACCGGCGCGACCTGCGCCTTGGCGGCGGTCAGCGGCCCGGCCAGCAGGGCCGCACCCAGGCCGGTGCCGGCGCTTTGGCCGGCGGCAAGCACCGGTCGGCCGGTGACCGTGGCCAGCATCACCACAAAATCGGGATTGCCGCCGAAGGGGCCCTCGACATGGATCGGACCTTGCGCCCCGATCAGCGCCAGACACTCGGCCCCCATCAGCGCGGTGTAATAGCTGGCGGTAAGGGTGCGCTGGCCATCGGTGGCAGGCTCTGCCGTCCAGACCTGGCGCAGGCCGGGGAAGGGGCCGGTGTCAGGGTGTAGCGAGGGCAGGGCCATGAGGCCTGTCAGAACCGCCGCCCGGTCCGCCTCGGACGGGGAGGCGATCTGGCCGCGTGTCATTTCGTCAAACTCGCGGCCGCCCATGTAGCGGGCCGTGGGGGTCGGTGTGCCACGCGCATTGACGTTGACCAGCGTGTCGCGGCGCTGGTCCAGCGTGACCGTGGGGCCACCCACCGCAAGGTTGATCATCCAAGTGCCTGTGGAGACAACGGAAAACGCCTGCGCCTCGCCCAGATAGGGCAGAAGCGAGGCGTTGGAATCGTGGATGCCTGAGAGGACCGGCAGGCCTTGCGGCAGGCCGAGGGAGGCCGCCAGATCGGCACGCAGCGGGAAGCGCGCTGCGGCGGGCTGGACGGGCGGGAACAGCGAAGACCAGCCCAGCGTCGCCACCAGCGACGAAAACCGCGCCTGCCAGGGGTTCCAAAGGTCAGTATGGCAGCCAAGCGAGGTCAACTCGCTGGCCGCAACGCCGGTCAACCGATGCGCCCAGTATTGCGGATAGGTCAGGATATGGGCGGTGCGGGCAAAGGCCTCGGGGAAGGTCTGCGCTTGCCAGTACAGCTGCGCGCCAAGGTTGAGACCGCCGGGCAGGCGGGGGGAGCCTGTCTCGGCGAAGGGGGGGCGCAGGGTGTTGTAGGCGGGCAGGCTGTCGGGGCCGGGGTATTCGTAGTCCAGGATCGGCAGGGTCAGGACGCCCGAGCCATCCACCAGCGCCGCACAGGCCCCGTGGGTGGTGATGGAAATCGCGTCGATCGGATGCTGTTGGCCAAGGGTTTTCAGGCTGGACATGAGGAAGGTCCAAAGCCCCTCGGTGTCGAACTGCGGATAGGGGGGCGTGTCCAGCACACGGTTGGGCGTCTTGAACACCTGCACCTCTGCCCCGGTGGCAAGGTCGATCAGCAGGAGTTTGGCATTGGTCTTGCCAATGTCGATGACGGCCACATGCTGCACCATGATTTCCCCCGGAAAGCCTGTTGAAACCCTATCGGCAAGGCGACGA
This sequence comes from Stagnihabitans sp., assembly GCF_964946895.1. Lineage (NCBI taxonomy): Bacteria > Pseudomonadati > Pseudomonadota > Alphaproteobacteria > Rhodobacterales > Paracoccaceae > Stagnihabitans > Stagnihabitans sp. Next base: position 13,030 of record NZ_CBBQHX010000024.1, read on the forward strand.
AAACCCAAGGAAAACAACGCGGCGCAGGGCGGTTTGGGTTTGATTTCCGCGGCTTGCCACGGGCCGATCCCGCAGGTCTGGAAACCAAAAAGGCCAGCCTTGCGGCTGGCCTTTTTATTGGAGCGGGCGAAGGGATTCGAACCCTCGACCCTAACCTTGGCAAGGTTATGCTCTACCCCTGAGCTACGCCCGCACTCCGTGGCGGCTTACTAGCGCGTGTCCGTGGCGGGGGCAAGCGGGTTTATTGCAGGATTTTGACAAGCTTGCTGCAATTGCGCCAAAAGCCCGGACAAGTCCGGCAAAGCAGGCGTCAGGCGTGGTGGAGGGTAGGACCTGCGCCGGAATTTGGGGGCGCGGGCGGGATGGGGGCTGGCGGTGCCATGACGGGGCAGTGGGGGCTGGGACATAGGGCTTGCGGTTGCGCGTGATTTGAACCGCCATCGGTGGTGGTGCCAGCGGCGGTTGCGCTGCGGCGGATCCGGGAAACTGCTGGCCTTGGGCGCGGTGTGCCGCAAGACGACCCGATCAACGCAGGGCGGTCTTTATGTGCAACTTCGTCGCCGCGCCAAAGCAAAAGGGCACCCTAGGGTGCCCTTTGAGCCTTCAACTGGAGCGGGCGAAGGGATTCGAACCCTCGACCCTAACCTTGGCAAGGTTATGCTCTACCCCTGAGCTACGCCCGCACTCCGTCGATGCGGACTATCTAGGCAAGGGCGCGTCGGGCTGCAAGAGGAAAAGTGAGGCGCAGCATGATTTTACCGCGTCCGAACCGCAAAAGAGCAAGACTCATCTGCGGATCGGGCCAAGCCAACCCGCCACCAAACGCGTTTTGCTGCGCCGCGTCAATTTGCTTTGCACCTGCAGTAAACTCGCCGTGAAGTGAGCGCTATCGGTGCTGTCTCCTCTGGAATTCATGATCAGAATCAATATGGTGCCCGGCGAAGGTCTTAACCTTCCCTATGGCTCGCAATGAGCCTGATTTTTTGGAGAACACCATGAAGTACACCGTTCTGGCCGCCGCTGCCCTGTTTGCCCTGACCTCGGTTTCCGCGATCGCCGCAACCGAAATCAAAGACACCGACGGCAATGGCACCTATTCCTTCGACGAACTGAAGGCCGCTTTCCCGGACCTGACCGCTGAAGTGTTCAAGGCTGCTGACACCAACGCTGACGGCCAACTGTCGGCTGACGAGCTGGCTGCTGCGCAAAAAGCTGGCAAGATCCCGGCTTGATTTGACGCGTCTGATCGTCTGATCAGAACGGGGCCGTCGTGGGAAACCACGGCGGCCTTTTGCGTTGCGGCGGCGGGGTTTGTTCATCATTGGCGCGGGGCTGCGCCGAATCGGGGCGGTTTTCCGGGGTTAACGCGGCACATCAGCGGGTTGGGGGCGTCGGGGGGCCGGCATTTCCGCGTCAGGTTTGCGTCGGGTTTGCGTAGCTACAGGGCGCGCGGCGGGCGGACTTAACGCAACGCGCGCTGCACAGGGCAAACCAAAGAAAAACGCGCCCCGGAGGGCGCGTTTGGGGGGCTGGACCGTGGGCCGGGATCACTCGAACTCGACGAGCAGGTCCTTGGCTTCGATCTGGGAACCGGGGTGGACGAAGACGGCTTTGACGGTGCCGGCGCGTTCGGCATGGATGCCGGTTTCCATCTTCATGGCTTCGATGGTCAGCATCAGATCGCCGGCATTCACCTTCTGGCCCGCCGCAATGCCGACCGAGGCGATGGAGCCGGGCATCGGCGCGCCGACATGGGCGGGGTTGCCTTCCTGGGCTTTCGGTTTGGCGGCGGTCTTGCCCTTGATGGCGCGGTTGGGGACGCGGATCACGCGGGGTTGGCCGTTGAGTTCGAAGAACACGCGGACATCGCCGTCTTCGGTGGTTTCGCCGACGGCTTGCAGGCGGATTTCGAGCGTCTTGCCGGGGTCGATTTCGGCGGAGATTTCCTCGCCCGCTTCCATGCCGTAGAAGAAGGTCTTGGTCGGCAGCACGCGGACCGGGCCATAGGCGCGGTGACGGGCGAGGTAGTCGAGGAAGACCTTGGGGTACATGAGGTAGCCGTTCAGGTCTTCGTCATCCAGCTTGTAGCCGTCGAGGTCTTTTTCGAGCTTGGCGCGGGTGGCTTCGAAATCGACCGGGGGCAGGGATTTGCCGGGGCGGTCGGTCAGGGGGGCTTCGCCCTTCAGGACTTTCTTCTGGATGGCTTCGGGCCAGCCGCCATGGGGTTGGCCGATGTTGCCTTTGAGCATGTCGACGACGGATTCGGGGAAGGAGACTTCCACGTTCGGGTCTTCGACTTGGGCGCGGTTCAGGCCTTGGGCGACCATCATCAGGGCCATGTCGCCTACGACCTTGGAGGAGGGGGTCACCTTGACGATATCGCCGAACATCTGGTTGGCATCGGCATAGGCCTGGGCGACCTCGTGCCAGCGTTCTTCGAGGCCCAAGCTGCGGGCCTGAGCCTTGAGGTTGGTGAACTGGCCGCCGGGCATTTCGTGCAGGTAGACCTCGGACGCCGGGGCGGGCAGGCCGGATTCGAAGGCGGCGTATTGGCCGCGGACGGCTTCCCAGTAGTTCGAGATTTCGCGGATGGCGGCGATATCAAGGCCGGTGTCGCGGTCGGTGTGGCGGAGGGCCTCGACAATCGAGCCGAGGCAGGGTTGCGAGGTGCCGCCGGAGAAGGCGTCCATCGCGGCGTCGACTGCATCCACTCCGGCGTCGCAGGCTGCGAGGATGGTGGCGGCGGCGGCGCCGCTGGTGTCATGCGTGTGGAAGTGGACGGGGAGGCCGACTTCCTGCTTGAGCGTCTTGACCAGCAGGCGGGCGGCGGCGGGTTTGAGGAGGCCTGCCATGTCTTTGAGGCCGAGGATGTGGGCTCCGGCGGCCTTCAGTTCCTTCGCAAGGTCGACGTAGTATTTCAGGTTATACTTGGCCCGGTTGGGGTCGAGCATGTCGCCGGTATAGCAGACAGTGCCTTCGCAGACCTTGTTGGCCTCCAAGACTGCGTCCATGGCGACGCGCATGTTTTCGACCCAGTTGAGGGAGTCGAAGACGCGGAAGACATCAACGCCGGATTTGGCGGCTTGGGCGACGAAACCCTGGACGACGTTGTCGGGGTAGTTGGTGTAGCCGACGCCGTTACTTGCGCGCAGCAGCATCTGGGTCATCAGGTTGGGCATGTGGCTGCGCAGGTCGCGCAGGCGTTGCCACGGGCATTCCTGCAGGAAGCGGTAGGCGACGTCGAAGGTGGCACCGCCCCAGCATTCAACCGAGAAGAGTTGCGAGAGGTTGGCGGCGTAGGCGGGGGCGACCTTGATCATGTCGAAGGAGCGCATGCGGGTGGCCAGCAAAGATTGGTGGCCGTCGCGCATGGTGGTGTCGGTGATCAGGACCTTTTTCTGCTTCAGCATCCAGTCCGCGACGGCTTGCGGGCCTTTTTGTTCCAAGAGGTTGCGGGTGCCCATCAGGGCCTCGGCGCCGACGCGCGGTTTGGGGGCGCGGGCCTTGCGGGCCTCGGCATGGGGTTTGGGGCGGCCGGCGGTTTCGGGGTGACCGTTCACCGTGATGTCAGCGATGTAGGTCAGGATCTTGGTGGCGCGGTCTTGGCGCTTCTTGAAGGTGAAGAGTTCCGGCGTCGTGTCGATGAATTTGGTGGTGTAGGAGTAGTCGAGGAAGGTCGGGTGTTTCAGCAGGTTGATGACGAATTCGATGTTCGTGCTGACGCCCCGGATGCGGAATTCGGACAGGGCGCGGTCCATGCGGGTGATGGCGGCTTGCGGGGTTTGGGCCCAAGCGGTGACCTTGACCAGCAAGGAGTCGTAGTAACGGGTGATGACGGAGCCTGCGTAGGCGGTGCCGCCGTCAAGGCGGATGCCGTTGCCGGTGGCGGAGCGGTAGGCAGTGAGGCGGCCGTAGTCGGGGATGAAGTTGTTTTGCGGGTCTTCGGTCGTGACGCGGCATTGCAGGGCGTGGCCGTTCAGGCGCACCTCGGCTTGGCTGGCGACGCCAGTGGCGGCGGCGAGGGTTTTGCCTTCGGCGATCAGGATTTGCGCTTGGACGATGTCGATGCCGGTGACCTGTTCGGTCACGGTGTGTTCGACCTGAACCCGGGGGTTGACCTCGATGAAGTAGAACTTGTCGGTGTTCATATCCATCAGGAATTCGACGGTGCCGGCGCATTCGTAGCCCACATGGGCGCAGATGCGGCGGCCGAGGTCGCAGACTTCGGCGCGTTGGGCCTCGGTCAGGTAGGGGGCGGGGGCGCGTTCGACGACCTTTTGGTTACGGCGCTGAACGGTGCAGTCGCGTTCGTAAAGGTGGTAGATCTCACCGTGCTTGTCGCCGAGGATTTGAACCTCAACGTGGCGCGCGCGGATGATCATCTTTTCCAGATAGCCCTCGTCGTTGCCGAAGGCGGCGGCGGCCTCGCGGCGGCCTTCCAGCACTTTGGCTTCGAGTTCTTCGGGGTTGTTGATCGGGCGCATGCCGCGACCGCCGCCGCCCCATGACGCTTTCAGCATCAGGGGGTAGCCTACCGCAGCGGCCTCGGCCTTGATGGCGGTGAAGTCGTTGCCCAAGACTTCGGTGGCGGGGATGACGGGGACGCCTGCGGCCATCGCCACCCGGCGGGCGGAGGCCTTGTCGCCCAAGGCGCGCATGGTTTCGGCTTTGGGGCCGATGAAGGTGATTCCATTCTGGTCGCAGGCATCGACCAGATCGGGGTTTTCCGAGAGGAGGCCGTAGCCGGGGTGGATCGCATCGGCGCCCGCCTCTTTGGCGACGCGGATGATCTCGGCAATCGAGAGATAGGCGCCGACCGGGGACAGGCCTTCGCCGATCAGATAAGCCTCGTCGGCCTTGAAGCGGTGGAGCGAGAGCTTGTCTTCCTCGGCATAGACGGCGACCGTCTTCTTGCCCAACTCGTTGGCGGCGCGCATCACGCGGATGGCGATTTCGCCGCGGTTGGCGATCAGAATCTTCTTGAATTCGGTCATGTCAGCCCCTTGGTCCCTGCGGGCGTTTGTCGCAGGTTTGGGACGCCATCCTAAGTCTGCTGCGGTGCGGCGCAAGGGGGGCAAAGGGGCAAACGCGCAAGAATTCCGCAAATGACTTGCCCCTGCCTTGGAATCAGGCAGGGGCGTGACCGGTTGCGGTCCTATTCGCCCTTGGGGACCATGCGGTTGACCAAGGCGACCTCTTCCAGCACGAAGGCGAAGCCCAGAGCCACGACGGCCATGGCGGCGGCGATCCAGTAAATCGGGTGGATCGCGTTGATCACGGCGGCGGCGACGGTGGCTTGCAGGTCGGGGGAGAGTTTGGCCATGGTTTGCGGGCCAAGATCGGCGCCGCCGCCCAGTTGGGCTGCCGCATCGCCCAGGCCGGACAGCAGGCGGGCCGAGAAGAGCGCGCCGAAGGCGGCCACGCCCAAGGCGCCGCCGCATTGCCGCAACAGGATGCCGGCGGCGGTGGCGGTGCCAAGGGTCTGGCGCGGCACGGCGTTCTGCACGGCGGTGGTGACGACCGGGAAGATGCAGCCCATGCCAAGGCCGACCATGACCAGCACAAGGCTGAAGGGCAGGATGCCGGTGTCGCGCGCCAGTTGCGTCAGGGCCAGCATGCCGATGGACAGAAGGCTGGCGCCGATGATCGGCAGGATCTTGTATTTGCCGGTCTTGCCCATGTAGCGGCCCGCAAGGGTAGAGGCCGCGACGATGCCCATGGTCAACGGGATCAGCTGCAGGCCTGATCCGGTGGGCGAGGCGCCCTTGGCGATTTGCAGGTAAAGCGGCAGGAAGGTGATTGCCCCGAACAGGGCCGCCCCCACGACAAAGCCAAGGATGGCGGTGACCCAGAAGACGTTCATGCCGAAAAGCCACATCGGCAGGATCGGCTCGGCGGCGCGACGCTCGATCAGGACGAAGGCCACCAGCGCCATCAGGGTGACGGCGGCCAAGGCTGCGGCGTTCAGCGAGGCCCAGTCGAAGCTGCGCCCGCCGAGGCTGGTCAGCAAGGTCAGCGCGCCAAGGCCGAGGGTCAGGGTGATCGCGCCCCACCAGTCGATCTGGTGATCGGTGCGGGCGGGACGGGCCTTGAAGCTGAAGGCAAAGCCCACGAGGGCGATCAGGCCGAGCGGGATGTTGATGAAGAAGATCCAATGCCAGTTGGCGTTTTGCGACAGCCAGCCGCCCGCCAAGGGGCCCAGCACGGAGGAGGTCGAGAAGACGGCGGCAAAGACGCCCTGGATCTTGCCGCGCTCCCGCGGGGGGACGACGTCGCCCACCACGGACAGGGCCAGCACGAACAGGCCACCGCCGCCAAGGCCTTGAATGGCGCGGGCGATGATCAGGAAGGTCATCGAGGAGGCCAGGCCACACAGCGCCGAGCCCGCGATGAAGATCGCCACGCACGAAAACACCATGATCCGGCGGCCATAAAGATCGCCCAGTTTGCCGTAGAGCGGGGCCACGATGGTCGAGGTCAGGATGTAGGAGGTCACCACCCAGGACAGGTGATCGAGACCGCCGAGGTCCGAGACGATGGTGGGCAGGGCGGTGGAGACGATGCTTTGGTCCAGCGCCGCCAGCAACAGCAGCAGGCCGATCGACAGGATGGTCAGCCGAAGCGACCCTGTCTCGTGCGGGGCGTGGCCGGGCGGGGCTTCGGAGGGGGCTTGGCTCATGGTTTTCTCCTGTTCGCAGGCGTCAGGACTAGGGGAGGGGCGTTTATATGTCAACAGCACATGATTGCGCAGGTCACATACTTGACAGTGGCACAGAAGGTCTTTTAGTCAAGGCCATGCCCGAGAAAACCCTGTCTTCCGCACCCTTGCCCCCGCCCCAGCCCCAACGCCCGCATGAGCGGGTGAAGGCCGCGCTGCAGGCGGCGGGCTTTGCCGAAGCGGCGGTGATGGCCATGCTGGCGTTGGATGCCGACCATTTCCACTATGTGCGGCGGGTGATGAAGGGCGACGTGCCGCAAAGCCTGATGGCAGAGCTGGGCGCCGGGCTGGAGGCGACGCAGTTTCACGCGCTGTCGGCGATCTTGCGGATCAAGGGCGGCTATGGGCGGCCTGCGGCAGAGGCGACGGTGGGGCTGTTGGCGGAAGAGATGGCGCTGGACCCCTCGCGCGCCAGCCGGATTGCGGCGGATCTGGTGGAGCGCGGGCTGTTGAGCCGGGCGGTCAGTCAGGAAGACGGCCGCCGGTCTGTTCTGGTGCCGACCGAGGCGGCCTGGGCCTTGATGGACGGTTTCTTGGCGGCCAAGTGGGCGCGGACGATGAAGCTGTTCGCCACCTGGTCCGAGGCGGATATCGTGACCTTCGCCCGCCTCTTTGGCCGCTATAGCGACGGGATGCGGGAACAATATCCGGCGGCCTGACCTTGCGGTGCCCGGCGCTTTGGCCGAGGCTTGCGGCAAAACGAGGGGCTGCGATGAAGCTGGGCATTCTGGGCGCGACGGGTTGGCTGGGGCAGGCTTTGGGGCTGCGGCTGATCGGTCAGGGGCTTTGGGCCGAGGGCGATCTGGTGCTGGCCAATCGCTCTGGCCGGCGCGCGGCTTACGGGGCCGGTGTCGTGTGGGGCGATGCGGCGGCGGTGTCGGCCTGTGACGTGGTGGTGATTGCCGTGCGGCCCGAGGACTTTCCGGTGGCGGGATTTGATCCGGGCGACCGGCTGGTGATTTCCTTCATGACGGTCTGGACGCAGGCCAAGCTGCGCCGATTGTTCCCGCAGGCGCGGATCGTGCGGGCGATGCCGAACGGGGCGGCGCCGGTCGGGCGGTCTTACACGCCTTGGGTGGGGGATGTTGACGCGGAAGATGCGGCGTTGGTCGGGCGGATCTTGTCCGCGATGGGCGGGCAGGACCGCGTGGCGGGCGAGGATGACCTGGACTATCTGGCGGCGTTGAGCGGATCGGGCGCGGCCTATCCGGCGCTGATGGCGCAGGCGATGCTGCGCGATGCCTTGGCGCGGGGGTTGCCCGAGCCTGTTGCCATGGCGGCAGTGGAGGCGGTGATCTGCGGCTCTGCCCCGTTTCTGGAGGGCAGGATGGGGGAACTGGGGGCGATCCTTGACACCTATCGCGGCTATCAGGGGGTGACGGCTGCGGGGATTGAGGCGGCGGAGGCGGGGCTTTCGCGTGCCGTAAAGGCCGCATTGGCCGCAGCAACGGCAAAGGCCAAGGCGCTGGGCGCTTAGGCTATCTTGCGGTGGAGAGGCGGATTTCTACCGTTCTTTGTGGCGCGGCAAGAACATAAGCGGAACAGCGCTTCCCATCCGGCCCGCATCGCGCTAGGCTGGCGCGCATGAGCGAGTCTGCCCCTTCGGAAGTCATTCCCCTGTCACGCCGTGCGCTGGCCGCCCGGCCTGCGCCCTATCTTGACGATCTGAACCCCGCGCAGCGCGCGGCGGTTGAGGCGCTGGACGGGCCTGTGCTGATGCTGGCGGGGGCTGGCACCGGCAAGACCAAGGCGCTGATTGCCCGGATCGTGCATCTGCTGGCGATGGGCAAGGCGCGCCCGAACGAGATTCTGTCGGTGACCTTCACCAACAAGGCCGCGCGCGAGATGAAGCTGCGGGTGGGCCGCATCCTGGGTGAGACGGCGGAGGGGATGGGGTGGATGGGCACCTTCCACTCATTGTCGGTCAAGATCCTGCGGCGGCATGCGGAACTGGTGGGGCTGAAAAGCAATTTCACCATTCTGGACACCGATGACCAGATCCGGCTGATGAAACAGCTGATTTCAGCGGCGAATATTGACGAGAAGCGCTGGCCGGCGCGGTTGTTGGCCAGTTTGATCGACAGCTGGAAGAACCGGGCGCTGTTGCCGGATCGGGTGCCGACCTCGGAGGCGTCAGCCTACAACAACCGTGGGACGGAGTTGTACGAGGCCTATCAGAACCGGCTGAAGACGCTGAACGCGACCGATTTCGGCGATCTGCTGATGCATTGTGTCACGATCTTCCAAGGCCACCCGGACGTGCTGGAGCAGTATCAGCGCTGGTTCAAATACATTCTGGTGGACGAGTATCAGGACACCAACGTGGCGCAGTATCTGTGGCTGCGGCTCTTGGCGCAGGGGCATCGGAATATCTGCTGCGTGGGCGATGACGACCAGTCGATCTATGGCTGGCGTGGCGCGGAAGTGGGCAACATCCTACGGTTTGAAAAGGATTTTCCCGGCGCGAAGGTGGTGCGTCTGGAGCAGAATTACCGGTCAACGCCGCATATTCTGGCGGCGGCCTCTGGCGTGATTGCGGCCAATGCCGGGCGGTTGGGCAAGACGCTGTGGACCGAGGAGACCAAGGGCGAGAAGGTGCGGCTGATCGGCCATTGGGATGGCGAGGAAGAGGCGCGCTGGATTGGCGAAGAGATTGAAGCGCTGCAGCGGGGCGGGCGCGGGATCGGGCTGTTGTCGTTGGATGACATGGCGATTCTGGTTCGCGCCTCGCACCAGATGCGGGCGTTTGAGGACCGGTTTCTGACGATCGGCATGCCGTACCGGGTGATCGGCGGGCCTCGGTTCTACGAGCGGCAGGAAATTCGCGACGCGATGGCGTATTTCCGGCTGGCGGTGAGCCCGGAGGATGATCTGGCGTTCGAGCGGATCATCAACACGCCGAAGCGGGGCTTGGGCGACAAGGCGCAGGCGGATGTGCAGCGGGCGGCGCGGCTGGCGGGCCTGCCCTTGCTGGACGGGGCGCGCGAAGTGCTGGCCAAGGGGGCGATTGGTGGCAAGGGCGGCAGTCATCTGCGCGCTTTTGTCGAGAATGTGGACCGCTGGCACCGGGTCATTCAAGGGCCGCACAACCATATCGAACTGGCCGAGCAGATCCTGGAGGAGTCGGGCTACACCGACATGTGGCAGAACGACAAGACGCCGGAAGCGCCGGGGCGGCTGGAGAACTTGAAGGAACTGGTCAAGGCGCTGGAACAGTTCGAGAATTTGCAGGGGTTTCTGGAGCACGTCTCGTTGATCATGGACAATGAGACGGAGGAGGCCGCCGAAAAGGTCTCGATCATGACGCTGCACGCGGCCAAGGGGCTGGAGTTTCCGGCGGTGTTTTTGCCGGGCTGGGAAGAGGGGCTGTTTCCCAGCCAACGGTCGATGGACGAAAGCGGGTTGAAGGGGTTGGAGGAGGAGCGGCGGCTGGCTTACGTGGGGATCACGCGGGCGGAACGGTTGTGCACGATCTCTTTCGCGTCGAACCGGCGGGTTTATGGGCAGTGGCAGTCGCAACTTCCCTCGCGGTTCATTGATGAACTGCCGAGCGAGCATGTGACGGTGCTGACGCCGCCGGTGCTGTATGGCGGCGGGTTCGGGGCGGCAGCGGTCAGTTTCAATTCCTCGGTCGAGCAACGGGCGACCAAGGCGGATGTCTATGCCTCGCCGGGGTGGAAGCGGATGACGGAGCGGGCCAATGCGGGGCCGGTGGGACGCACGCTGAGCCAGCCCCGCGAAGCGCGCGGCATCACGATCGATGCCGAGGCGGTGTCGGGGTTTGGCATTGGCGACCGGGTGTTTCACCAGAAGTTCGGCTATGGCGAGGTGATGATGGTGGAAGGCGACAAGCTGGACATCGAGTTCGACCACGCCGGAAGCAAGAAGATCGTCGCGCGCTGGGTGATCCCGGCGCATCAGGTGTCAGACGTGCCGTTCTGAAGCGGGCGGGGGGGCAGGCCCCCCCGCACCCCCCCGCCCCCCCGAAGAGCGGGGGTTTCACACCCCCGCGCCCCCGTGGGATATTTGGACCTGGATGAAAGGGTCAGCGGCGCAGGCGTTTGGCTTGGGTTTCCAAGGCGAGCATGGCAAGGCCGGCGAGGAGGCCCCAGAAGGCGGCGCCGATGCCGAAGAGGGCGATGCCGGAGGCGGTGACGGTGAGGGTGATGCTGGCGGCGAAGCGGCTTTGCGGTGGGGTGTAGGCGCTGGCGAGTGCGCCGGTCAGGGGGCCGAGGAGGGCCAGGCCGATCAGGAGGGTCAGGATCTGCGGTGGCATGGCTTGCAGGATGGTGATCAGGACCGGGCCCACGAGGGCGAGCGCCAGCCAGACCCCGGCATAGGCGAGGCCGACTTTCCAGCGTTGGCTGCGGTCGGGGTGGACATCCTCGTCCAGGCAGATGGCGGCGGTGATGGCGGCCATCGAGATTGTGTGGGCGCCGAACAGGGCGCCGAGGGCGGAGAGGCCCCCCGTCGTGATCAGGGCAGGGGCCACGGGGGGCTCGTATCCTGCGGCGCGCAGGGTCGCGAAGCCGGGCAGGTTCTGGCTGGCCATGGTGACGAGATAGAGCGGCAGGCCGAGGCCGATCAGGGCTTGGGCGTGGAACTGGGGCGGGATGAAGGTCAGCGTCGGCAGGGGCAGGGTGAGGGCGGGGAACAGAGCTGCGCCGGGGCCGAAGGCGGCGATCAGGCCGGCGGCCAGGGCGGCGAGGACGGCAAGGGCGGGGTTGTAGAGGCGGACGAGGGCGAAGACCATGCCCATGGCGAGGGCCATGGGACCGATCAGGCCTGCGGCGGCCATGCCCTTGAGGCAGAAGGGCAACAGCACGCCGGCCAGCATGGCGGCGGCCACGGCGTCAGGGATTTGGGCGATGATCTTGCCCAAGGGGCGCAGCGCGCCGGTCAGGGCGATGAGCGCTCCGGTGAAGAGGAAGGCGCCCACGGCTTCGGCCATGGTGAGGCCTTGGGTGGCGGCGATGAGGGCGGCGCCGGGGGTGGACCAGGCCAGCACCACCGGGACGCGGGACCTGACCGAGAGGAAGGCCGAGCCTGCGGCCTTGATCAGGCAGATGGCGGTGATCCACGAGGCGGTTTGCGCGGGTGAGGCGCCAAGGGCCTGGGCTGCGGCGAGGATCAGGGCGATGGTGCTGCCATAGCCGACAAGGGCCGCGACAAGTGCGGCTGAAATCATGGAAAAGCGCATACTGCCCCCGGTTTTCGCCATGTATCGGGGGTGGGGCGGTTCAGGGCAAGTCGATTGTCACCGGAAAATGGTCGGAGGCGGTGAGGATCGCCTCGGCCAGATCGGGGATGGCGGTGATGCGCGGGTCGTTGAACGGGTGCCAGATGCGCCAGCCGGGGTGGGTGTCATAGAGGTCGGCCGAGACCATGATGTAATCGAGAAGCGCCTCGTAATAGCACTGTTGCGGCGGCAGCCAGAAGCGGGCGGTGGTGGGGGTCAGGCCGGCGCGCTGGTTCAGGGCCATGAAGGCATGCGGATCGTACAGGCGGTTGGGGCGCGGGGTGCCAAGGCCCAGCACCACCTCGACCCCGGATTGGCCGAAGAGGCGTTCGTATTTGTCCAGACCGGGGCCATCGTTGAAATCGCCCATCACGATCAGGCTTTCGTGCAGGGCAAGGTGTTCATCGGCACGGGCCCGCAGCCAGTGACACTCGGCCAGTTGCTTGCGGCGGTTCTCGATCGAGATGCGGCGGAACTCGTCCTTGGACAGGGTCCCGTGGGGCGCCTTGGACTTGGCGTGGACGCCGATGAGGTGAAGGGTGCGCGCACCGGCGGTGACGGAAAGTTCCAGCGGGGGTTTGGAGAAGATCACCAGTTCATCGACCCCATCGGCGTTGATGTCATGGCGCAGGCCGGTGTCGAAGCGCGGGGCCCCGGCCGGGCCGAGTGGGGCGCCTTTGGCGGGGGCGGGCGCGCCGCGCGGGTCGTGGGTGACGGTGAGGACATCGGGGTCGTAAAGGAAAGCGATTTCCTGTTCGGTGTCGGAGGCAAAGCCGATCACGGCCTTGCGGGTGCGCAGACCGAAGTGGGCGGCGAAGGTTTCAAGGGCGCGGGTGGTGGAGCGTTTGCTGCCTTGATCCGGCGCCTCGATGATCATCACGCCGTCGGCGTTCAGCGCGGTAAAGACGATGCCGAGCGCGGTGAGCTGGTCGGCCTTGGAGATGTTGTAGCGGGCTGAAAGCGCGTTGGTGGCCAGAAGGTGGCCCTGATCATCGAAGAGGGCGTTCATCCATTCGACGTTGTAGGTGGCCACTCTTAGCAGGGGGGGCCGCATCAGGCGGCCCGCCGGGTGATTTCCTCGTAAGCGGCGTTGAGTGCGCGCATGCGGTCTTCGGCGAGCTTGACGGCCTCGGGCGGGACGCCGCGGGCGATCATCACATCGGGGTGGGAGGATTTTACCGCCGCGCGCCAGGCTTTCTTGATGACCTCTGGCGGGGCATCGGGGGCGACGCCCAGAACGGCATAGGGGTCATCGGCCACGTAGCGGGCGCGCAGCGAGCGGAAGCACCGCTCGTCAAGGCCGAAGATGCGGGCGACCTCGCGCAGGAAGTTTTCCTCGGCGGGGTGGAATTCGCCGTCGGCCATGGCGATGTGGAACAGGCCCTCCATCAGGTCGATCAGCACGTCGCGGTCGGTGGGGCCGAACATGGCGCGGATCTGGCGGGCATAGGCGTCAAAGCCCGCGACGTCCTGCCGGGCGAGGTTGAAGACGCGGGCGGCGCTGCCCTCTTCGGACTTCGGGATGGTGAAGACGCGGCGGAAGGCTGCAACCTCGTCCCGGGTGACCTGACCGTCGGCCTTGGCCATCTTGGCGCCCAAGGCGATGACGGCGATGGTGAAGCCGACCGATCGTTCGGGCGTGACCTTCAGGCGGTCGAACAGGGTGCCAAGCCCTTCGCCTTTGGCGAGGGCGGCGAGCGCTTCGGTGATGCGGGACCAGAGTGACATGGGCACAGTCTAACCCGGCCCGCGCCCGCTGTCAGGAGAGGAATTTCTGCATCAGCACAAGATCCATGTAGCGCCCGAACTTGTAGCCGGCCTCGCGGATGCGGGCGCATTCGTCATAGCCCATGGCAAGATGGAACCGGATGCCATCGGCGTTTTCCGAACTGACCCCGGCGATGATCTGATGCGCGCCTTCTTCGCGGGCATGGGCCTCGATCCGGGTCAGGAGGGCGCGGCCAAGGCCTTTGCCCCGGGCAAGCGGTGACAGGATGATGGAATGTTCCATGGTGCGGGCATAGCCGATGCCGCCGCGAAACTGGCTGTAGGTGGCAAAGCCGAGGATGCCGCCCGTGTCATCATCGGTGGCGACCAGAAAGCCGTGGCCGGCGGTGGTGCGCGCAACGATCAGGTCTGCGATGTCTTCGGGGTGTTTGTCGACGGCGTTGAAGGTGATGCCGGTGTCGCGGATCCAGGGGTTCCAGACGTCGGCGATGGCTTGGGCGTCAAGGACGATGGCGGGGCGGATCATGACAGGCTCCTGTCACCGGAGGGGGTTGAGAAGGTGGCACTCAGGGCTTTGGCGGGCCCCTGGACGATCTGGACGCGGGGATCTTGCAAGGGGACGGCGGCGCGCAGGGCAACGGCCTGCGGGTGGGTCAGGGTCAGGGTCTTCAGCCGCACGCCGGAGTCCGGCAGGGTTTGCGTGGGGTGCAGCGGGGTCAGCCACTGGATCAGCGCGGGAAAGCCGTTGTCGAAGGGCAGGATGCCATCGGCCGGCACGGCCATTTTCCAGCGGTAGTCGCCCCGGGCCAGAGAGACGGGGACGCCGACACCCTGCGGGCTGCGCGCCACTTCGGCCGTGATGTCATCGGTGCGGGTGATCCAGTTGGTCAGGCGGGGCGGGCCGCGGAAGCGGTCCATGTCGAACCAGCGGGGTTGGGCAGGTGGGGCGCCTTCGGGGTCGATGGCGATGACTTCAAGGTAGAGGTCGCCCAAGCCAAGCAGGCGGTTGTGGGTGGCCATCAGGTTGTGTTTGCCGCCGCCCGCCAGTGTCACGCCCAGCGCGGCTTCGACCCAATCGACCCCCTCCTGCAATGTGGTTGCTGTGATGGCGATATGGTCGAAGGTCAGCATCAGACGGGCTCCACCACTTTGACTTCGGCCCGCATCGCCAGGGCCAGCGAGGCGAAGCGGGCCTGCGCCACCTCGCCGTAAAGATCGTGGCCGTCGGGGGTAAGGTGCAGTTCCAGAATGCGCTTCTTGGCGGACCAAGCCAGCCGCCCGGCCTGCGCCGGGTCGCCAGCGGCGAACATGGCACCAAAGCGCATGGCTTTGCCCAGCACCTCGGCCTCTTGCATCTGTTGGTCGGTCAGCAGGCGGAACAGCGGTTCCAGGCGCGAACCGGCGCGGGAGTTCTTGTAGCGGTGCAGCAGCGCCAGCCCCAGGAAGACGCGGCCCGGATGGTCAAGCCCGCCCAGGTTGGCGCGGGTGGCATTGTCAAAGCAGGCCTCGGCCCGGTAGTCGGGGTGGGCGCGCCATGTCGTGTCATGCAGCAGGCAGGCGGCCTTCATCAGGCGCTGGCGTTCGGGATTGGCGTTGGGGAACAGCGGTTGCAGAAATTCATAGAGCCGCTTGCCGGTGCCGGGGATGCGGGCGGCGGTGAGTTCGCTGATCCGGGCCGCCTCGATCAGCGGGTCGCGCTGGCGGAGTTTTTCGGGCATCACCTCGTAGAGAAGACCTTCGCGGATGCCGTAGGCGGAGATGTCAATCTCGGACGGTTTCAGCATCAGGATCAGTTCGCGCAGCACTTCGCAGGCCAGAGGAACCAGTTCCATCCGTTCGGCACTGGTGCCGGTGCGGGCGCGCAGCACGGCAAGGTCAGAGGACTGGATCCAGGCCAGCGTGTCCAGCAGGCTTTGCGGCATCATGCGGTATTCGTGCAGGACGGTGAGGGGATAATTCCGCCGTTCCATATCCAGCCTTGCGATCACCCGCCATGAGCCGCCAACCAGATAAATCCGCTCGCCCTCGGATTTGATTTCGGACTGCAAGCCTTTGAGAATCTTGTCAATGTGATCGGCCCGCGCCTTCGGTCCGCCCAGCACCTGCTGCAGGCGGAACGGGCCCAGCGGCGAGGTGGCGCGGCGGCCAACTTTGCCGTCGCCGATGCGGGCCAGTTCCATCGAGTTGCCGCCCATGTCACAGACGACGCCCTTGGCATCCGGCCAGCCCAGAAGCACGCCTTGGGCCGACAGCCGCGCCTCTTCGTCGCCATCGACGACCCAGATCTTCAGGCCGGTCTGTTCAAGGACCTCTTGCTGGAAGGCCGGGCCATCCTCGGCTTCGCGCGCGGCAGCGGTGGCGACCACGGTCAGCTTTTCGATGCCCATGCCCTTGGCCAGCAAGGCAAAACGCTTCAACGCCTCCAGCGCGCGCTTGCGGCCTTCGGGGTTCAGTTTGTTGGTTTCGGCCAGACCCTTGCCCAGACCGCACATGATCTTTTCGTTGTAGAAATAGGCAGGGCTGCGCGCCGCGCCGTCAAAGACCACCATCCGGACCGAGTTCGAGCCGACATCCACCACGCCAACGCGGGACAGCGCCCGGACAGACGGGTCATCGAACAGAGGCCTGCCGAAGGGACCCCAGTCGGCATCTGCGGGGGCGGTGGTTCTGTCAGCCGTCATGTCGATTCCCCCCGGAACGTCTTCTTTGCCCCTGCATGGCCCAAGGCAGCACCTTGGTCAATGCAATGGATCAGTCTCCGGCGAGGCGCGGTGCGTCCTTGGCCCCGGCGGTGCCGCGACCGGAGAGGGAGGGATTTTCCATGAAGAAGCGGTGGCAGTTGAACAGGGTCTTGCCATCCGAGGCGAGGTCGCGCTGGTAGCCGCCATCGGGGGTCAGCATCCAGCTTTGCGACTCGTCCGCCATGTTGGCGGCCATGATCTGGCCCATGATCTGGGCGCGGACGGTGGGGTTGTGAATCTCCACCAGCGTTTCCACCCGGCGCGACAGGTTGCGGTCCATCCAGTCGGCCGAGGACAGGAAGACATGGGCCTGCTTGGACGGCAACCCGTGGCCCGCGCCAAAGCAGACGATGCGGGAGTGTTCCAGAAAGCGGCCCACCACGGACTTGACGCGGATGTTTTCCGACAGGCCCTTGATCCCGGGGCGCAGGCCGCAGATGCCGCGGATGATCAGGTTGATCTTCACGCCGGCTTGGGAGGCGGCATAGAGGGCGTCGATCACATCCGGCTCGAACAGCGAGTTCAGCTTGATCCAGATTTCGGCGGGGCGCCCGGCCTTGGCATGCTCCGCCTCGGCGGCGATGAGGGACAAGAGGCGGGGTTTGAGCGTGGTGGGCGCGATGGCGAGGTTTTCCAAGCCTTCGGGCTGCACATAGCCCGACAGGTAGTTGAAGACCTTGGTGGCATCGCGGCCCAAGGGCGCGTCGCAGGTGAAGAACGACAGGTCGGTGTAAATGCGGGCGGTGATCGGGTGATAGTTGCCGGTGCCGTAGTGCGTGTAGGTCACAAGGTTCTCGCCCTCGCGCCGCACGACGGTCGAGATTTTCGCGTGGGTTTTCAGGTGCATGAAGCCGTAGACGACATGGGCACCTGCGCGTTCTAGACGGCGGGATTGCAGGATGTTGGCGGCCTCGTCAAAGCGGGCTTTCAGTTCGACCAAGGCGGTGACGGACTTGCCGTTCTCGGCGGCCTCGCACAGCGCCGAGACGATGGGGCTGTCGTGGCTGGTGCGGTAGAGGGTTTGCTTGATGGCCAGAACATTGGGATCGCGCGCCGCCTGTTCCAGAAAGCGGATCACCATGTCGAAGGTTTCATAGGGGTGGTGCAGCAGCATGTCCTTTTGCTTGATGGCGGCAAACATGTCGCCGCCATGGTCCTGCACGCGTTCGGGCACGCGGGGGGTAAAGGCGGGCCACAGCAGATCGGGGCGCGAGGACAGGACGAGTTGCTTGAGGTCTGCAACCCCCAGAAGGCCACGGGCTTCCACCACCTCATCGGGGGTGACGGCCAGTTCTTCCATGATCAGGGCGCGCAGGTCGGCGGGGGCCCCGGCTGACAGTTTCAGGCGGATCACCTCGCCCCGGCGACGGCGTTTCAGCGCGGTTTCAAATTCGCGGACGAGGTCTTCGGATTCCTCTTCGACATCCAGATCGCTGTCGCGCAGCACGCGGAACATGCAGTGGCCGCGGTCTGTGTAGCCGGGAAACAGCATGTCGAGGTGGAGGAGCAGCAGTTCCTCCAGCGGCAGGAAGCGCGCCTCGCCGGGTTTGCCGGGCAGGGGGACGAAGCGGGCGATCTGCTGCGGGATCGGCAGCAGGGCCTTCAGGGTGCGGTGGTCGGTGACGCGTTCCAGCTCCAGCGCCAGCGAGAAGCCGGTGTTGGGGATGAAGGGGAAGGGGTGGGCCGGGTCGATGGCAAGGGGTGACAGAACCGGGAAGACCTTGGTCAGGAAGTTCTCTTCCAGCAACCGCAGATCGCGGGCGGTCAGCTTGGAGCGGGTGAGGATGATGATCCCCTCGGCCTCCATCTCTTTCTTCAGCTTGTTGAAGACGGTTTGCTGCATCTGCATCAGGCGGCGGGCATCGGCGTGGATCAGGGTCAGCTGTTCGGCCGGGGTGCGGCCATCATCCGACAGGGGGGCGTTGCCATTGCGCACCTGAGCGCGCAGGCCTGCCACGCGGACGGTGTAGAATTCATCCAGATTGGCGGCGGAAATCGACAGGAAGCGCAGACGCTCCAGCAAGGGCACGCCGGGGTTCGAGGCCTCTTCGACCACGCGCCAATTGAAGGCCAGCCACGAAAGCTCGCGGTTGAAGAAGCGGCGGGGGCCGGCGGTTTCGGCGGCAGGATAGCTGACTGCGGCGGGAAACGGGGCTTTGAGGAAATCAGCTTGGGTCATGGGCCGGCTTATCGCTGCGAATTGTGACAGGTGAGTGACTGTTTCACTCGTCAGCGGCCAAGTCCAGCACCTCGGCTGCAAGTTGGCGTGTAACCGGGCGCTGGGTGGCCAGCGAGCGGGCGTCCAAGGCGGCCGTCACGGCACGGGCGGCGGCGATCGACCGCTCCATCCGGGGCAGAAGGTAGGGGATCAGGTTGGCGGGCGCGGTGATCTGACGGTCGGCCAGCATCTTGACCAGCACGCCGGCCAGCAGCGCATCATCCGGCGCGTCAAGCCGGGCGACGGCCATGGCTTGCAGGCGTGACAGAAGGTCCGGCAGGGTCAGTCCCCAGTCGCGCGGGGCGGCGGGGGCGGTCAACAGCAGGCGGCCCTGCGGGATCAGGCGGTTGTACAGGTAGAACAGCGCGGTTTCCGCATGCCCCGCCACGCGCTGCGCGCCGTCGATGATGACGCAGGCATCGGCCGCAATCTGGGGCAGGCGGTCGGCCAGATCATCAGGGGAAAGCCACAGCGCCCGGGTTTGCGCCGCCCAGATATGCGCCAGATGGGTCTTTCCTGAGCCCTGCGGCCCCAAAAGCAGCATCCGGCCGCCGGGCCAGCCTTGCCAGCCCTCTACCGCGCGCAGGGCGGCCTCGTTGGCGGGCGAGGTGAAGAAATCCTGCCGCGACCACGCCTCACGCGCGGGAAGATCGAAAGCGAGTTGATCGGTCACGTCTAGCCTCCTGCGCTGTCTTGGCCGTTGGCTTTGCCAAGGTACAGCAGGCTGTGCTGATAGCGCGCCAGTGCGAAGCGGGCCAGAACCCCGATCGCCGCCGAGATGGGAACCGCCACCAGCATGCCGACAAAACCGAAGACGCTGCCAAAGATCGACAGGGCGAAGATCAGCCAGACCGGGTGGACGCCAATGGATTTGCCAACCAGACGCGGGGTCAGGACGTTGCCCTCCATGAACTGGCCGATGGCGAAGATCGCGCCGATGGTGCCAATGGCGACCCAATTCCCCCAGAACTGGTAGAAAGCAAGACACATGGCCAAGGCGCCGCCAGACATCGCCCCGATGAAAGGCACCACCGTGATCGCCCCGGCAAAGGCGCCGACGATCAGGCCGAACTGCAGGCCGGCCAGCATCAGCGCCGAGGCATAGTAAACCGCCAGCGTCAGGCAGACCGTCACCTGCCCGCGCACGAAGCCTGCCAGTGCCGTGTCAATCTCCCGCGCCAGTTGGCGGATCACCGGCGCATGGTCGCGCGGCAGAAGGTCATCGACGCGTGCCACCATGCTGTCCCAGTCCAGCAGCAGATAGAAGGCCACGACCGGGACCACGACGATGAACAACACCCATCCGACAACCCCGAAGACCGAGGCGATCAGCCCCTGCGCCACCGCCCCGCCGCGGGCCTGGATGGCTTGGGCAATCTCGGCCAGGGTGGTGCGCATGACCGAAGTGCTGTCGGTCAGGTCGGGGAACCGCGAGATCAGAAACGCCTCCAGCCGGGCCGAGATTTGCGGGGCGGCGTTGATCAGGGCGGTCAACTGCTGGATCAGGATGGGAAAGACGGCCAGAACCAGCAGAACGACCAGAAGGAACGCGACCAGCGTGATCAGCGCCGTGGCCAGCAGGCGTGACAGGCCAAGGCGCTGCAGCTTGTCGGCCACCGGATCCAGAAAGTAGGCCACCGCCCCGCCGACGAGGAAGGGCAGCATGACCGAGCCGAGATACCAGAGTGCCACAAAGAAGACGATCCCGACGATCGTCCAATAGCGTCCCTGAAGCTGGATTGGCACCGCGGCTCTCCTTGTCCGTCCCCGCCTGATATTGCCCCTGAAGGTCCGGGATGCAAGACCGGGAGAACAGGGGAAGCTGACAGGGCTGCGCTGGGTCCCGCGTCAGGGGCCGCATTGCGGGCCGGCCCGGCCCTGGAGGGCGGCGCACCTGCTGGCCGCCGGCGGTCAGCCTGAAAGGTCAGTCGCTGCGGCGGTTGGCTTTGCCCGGGCCTTGGGTGCCGCCCCGCGCGGGGCGCCTTTGCCGATGGATTGAGCAAGGCCCACGCGGTCAGCCCACCGCCCTGAGGCGCTGTTGCGGCGCGAAGGTCGGATCGCTGGTGGTGAAATGGGTCACCAGACCGTCCAGCCCGACCGCCTCTTCGCGCAGGGACTGGGTGGCCAGCATCGACTGTTCCACCATTGCGGCATTCTTCTGGGCCACCTGATCCAGCTGGTTCACCCCCACATTGACCTCGCCCAGACCGACCGACTGTTCCTGCGCCCCGACCGCGATGGCCGAAACGAGGTTGGAGATATTGGCCACCCGGTCCACCATCGTGGTCAGGGCCTTGCCCGCGCTGCCCACCGCTTGGACGCCGCGCCCGACGAGTTGCGAGGAGGAGCTGATCAGCGTCTTGATTTCCTTGGACGCATCCGAAGACCTTTGGGCCAGCGCGCGCACTTCCGAGGCCACCACGGCGAAGCCGCGCCCGGCGTCACCCGCCCGCGCCGCCTCGACCCCGGCGTTCAGCGCCAGAAGGTTGGTCTGGAAGGCGATGTCGTCGATCACCCCGATGATCTGCGAGATCTGGTCGGAGGATCTTTCAATTCCGTTCATCGCGTCGACTGCGCCAAGAACCACCTTGCCGCTGTCTTCGGCCTCGCGCCGCGCGGCTTGTACGATGGTTTCGACCTCTCGCGCCGACTGCGCGGCCGAGCGGACCGAGGTCGTCAGTTCATCAAGCGCCGCGGCGGTTTGTTCCAGCGTGGCGGCCTGGGTTTCGGTGCGGCGCGCCAGATCTTCCGAGGCGCGACTGATCTCGTCCGATTTGCCGCGGATGCTGCCGGCGGCGCGGACCACTTGGGAAATCGTCTGGTTCAGCCGGGCCAGGCTGGTATTGTAATTGGCGCGCAGGGTTTCGTAATGCGGCGGAAAACTGTCATGCAGTGCTTCGGTCAGATTGCCCGAAGACAGATTGCTCAGCCCGACACTGAGGGCGTTGACCACGCTTTCCGTTTCGGCCTGGGTGCGTTTGATGGCGGCTTCCATGTCAAGCGCGTCCTGCAAGCGTTGGTTCAAAAGCACCATGTAGCTGGCAATTTCGGCAACCTGATCCTTCTGGCCCGCCGCCGCCGCAATGGCGGGCGCATCGGACCCCATGCTGTTGACGACCACCGCCTTGATGGCATCGCGGGTGCGGACGATGGGTTTGGTGATGCTGCGCGCCAGCAGGATGCCCGAGACCAGCAGCACGGCCACCGCGACCCCCGCAGCGATCAACAGAACCTGAAGCAGTTCGGCATTGCGCGCCTTGGCATCATCGCTGACGTCCTTGTCGTGCTGCAAGATCAGTTTCCCCTGCTCGTCCATCTGGCCTTCAAGCACTTTGAAGGCGGCCAGAAAGGTCGGCAGTGCGTTCTGGGCGGCTGCACGGTCGGTCAGGGCGAGTTTGACGGCGTCATGCGCTGCCCCAATATATGTCGCGACAAGCGGCTCGGTCTTTGTCAACTCGGCTTTGACCTCGGGGGCGAGTTGCAGGGAGTTCAGCCGGGCCAGATCGGCGTTAAAGCGGTCGGCGTGGTCGCTGACATCCTGAAGGATGGCTTGGCGCACCGCGTCCGGGGCTTCGGGTCCGTTGACGATGGCGTTCAGCACATCCGCCCGCAGCGCATCATGCATTTGGTCGCCATCGGCGGACTCCAGAATGGACGCGGTGCCGGTGATCGAGCGCGTCAGCCCGTCGTCGCTTTGCAGCAGCCCCGAATACCCGGCATAGGCCGTTACCGTGATGCAGACGATGGCCAGAAACCCGGCGATCCCCAGCCGGGTCGTGATTGACATGTTCTGAAACAGGCCAGACTTACGCGTATCCATAGGGCAAACCCTTTCAAAAGACATTCCGTCCGACCTTCGACGCAAAGGATTGAAATTGGCTTAAGCGCCTCTGGCTTGCTTGCCCCCCTGCAACCCGCTAGGAACGGGAAAACCGTCAAAAAGAGGCCGTCCATGCGTCTGTCGCGCTACTTCCTGCCCGTCCTGAAGGAAAACCCCGCCGAGGCGCAGATCGTCTCGCACCGCTACATGCTGCGCGCCGGCATGATCAAGCAGCAGGCGGCGGGGATCTATTCCTGGCTGCCGCTGGGTCTGCGGGTGCTGCGGCGGATCGAGACGATCGTGAACGAAGAGCAGGTTCGCGCGGGTCACATTCCCTTGCTGATGCCCACCCTGCAACCCGCTGACCTGTGGCGCGAAAGCGGGCGCTATGACGACTACGGTCAGGAAATGCTGCGCATCACCGACCGCCAGAAGCGCGAGCTGCTGTACGGGCCCACGAACGAAGAGATGGTGACGGATATTTTCCGGTCACATGTCAATTCCTACAAGGACTTGCCGCTGACGCTGTACCACATCCAGTGGAAGTTCCGGGATGAGATGCGGCCGCGTTTTGGCGTGATGCGGGGGCGCGAGTTCCTGATGAAGGACGGCTACAACTTCGACATCGACAAGGAATCCGCGCTGCACGCCTACAACCGGCACATGGTGTCCTACCTGCGGACCTATGAGCGGATGGGGCTGACGGCGATTCCGATGCGGGCGGCCTCTGGCCCGATCGGCGGCGACAACACGCATGAATTCCTGGTGCTGGCCTCGACTGGAGAGTCGGAAGTATTCTATGACTCGGCCGTCGTTGATCTGAAACTCGGCCAGCGCGACGTTGACTATGACAACCGGGCCGAAGTGGCGAAGGTTTGTGAGGAATTCACCACACTTTACGCCCGCACCGACGAAACCCACGACGCATCCCTGTTCGACGCCATTCCGGAAGAGCGCCGCAAGGTGGGCCGGGGCATCGAAGTGGGTCAGATCTTCTACTTCGGCACCAAGTATTCGGAATCGATGGGCGCCAATGTCGTCAACGACAAGGGCGAGAAGGTTCCGGTCGAGATGGGCTCGCACGGGATCGGCGTCAGCCGTCTGCTGGGGGCGATCATCGAGGCCAGCCATGACGACAAGGGCATCATCTGGCCCGAGGGGGTGACGCCCTTCCCGGTGGGGATCGTCAACCTCAAGCAAGGGGATGCCGCCGCCGATGCCGCCTGCGCGTCGTTGGAGAAGGCGCTGCTGGCCAAGGGGCTGGAGCCTTTGTACGACGACCGCGATGAACGGGCTGGCGCGAAGTTCGCGACGATGGACCTGATCGGCCTGCCGTGGCGCATCACGGTTGGGCCTCGGGGCCTTGCGAATGGCGTGGTCGAACTGACCTCGCGCCGGACCGGCGTGTCGGAAGAAATGGCGCCGGACGCGGCAGTGGCGCGGTTGGTCGAGATTTACGCGGGGGTCTGATCCCGTCTGCAGGTTTGAAGGGGCCGTGGCCGTGAGGCTGCGGCCCTTTTCGTTTGGATCTTTGGGCCGGGCCACGACAGGGCGGGGTTTTACTTGCACGCCCCGTTGCCGAATAATTCGCGGCAGGGATGCGGGTCAGCGTGGCGCGCTGGCGAGCCAGACGCCCGCCAGGGTGATGACGAGGCCAATGATCATCAGATGCGACAGCGGTTCATCGAACATGGCCCGGGCCCAGAGCATGGTGACCGGCGGGCTGAGCAGCAGGACGCTGGAGACTTTGGCCGGCGAATAGAAGCGCAGGCAGAGGTAATAGGTGCCGTAGCCGCCGAAGGTGGCGAACAGCACCAGCCAGCCGATGCCAAGCGCGAAAGATCCGGTGGCGGGCGGGGCAAGTTGGCCTTGGGCGCAGAGCGCGAAGAGGGCGGCGGCGGTCAGGCATTGCAGGCAAAGCCGCTGGATTACGGCAAGCGCGACGCCGGGATGCTTCTTTTGCAGCAGGGTGGCATAGGCAAAGGAAACCATGCCGAGGAAGGGCAGCGCATAGGCGTAAAGCGGGGCGGAACCCAGGTGCAGCGTATCGGCTGAGACGAGCAGCACTCCTGCCAGGCCAAGGGCCATGCCCAGCCATTGCCGCGTGCTGGGCCCTTGGCCCAGGACCGGCAGTGACAGGGCGGCGATGGCCAGTGGCATCATGTCGGCGATCAGGGCGACGAGGCCGGTGGGCACGCCCTTGCCAATCGCCAGCGCAAAGCCCCCCAGATAGACGAACATGCCAAGAATGCCGAAGCCCGCCTGTTCCGCCACCGCGCGAAGGGTCAGGCGCGGGCCGAGGGTCAGGGCGAAAGGCAGCAGAACGATCCCGGACACGAAGCTGCGCCAAAAGAGCACGGTGAAGACCGGCGCCTGGGCGGTGGCAAAGCGGATGCCGACGAAACCGGAGCTCCACGCCAGCACCAGCAGGGTGGCCAGCAGCGGGAACAGAAGGCGGCTCTGCCGTATCGAAGGGGAAAGCTGCATGGCGCCTCGGCTCGGGTCGGCGCATATTGGCCCGGCGGGGCAGGTCCACGCGACTGCAAACGACCCTCGCGGCCCGTCCGCCGACACCGACCGGGAAAGACAGGCTTTGGCACTGGCGAAGTGGCCCCGCCGCTCCTAAGTCTGTGCGAACCATAGGGAGAGCATCATGGAATATCGTCGTCTTGGCAAATCGGGCCTCAAGGTCTCAGAGTTTTCGTACGGGTCCTGGGTGACCTTCGCCAAACAGGTGGATGTGGCGCCCGCAAAAGAGATGTTGACGGCGGCTTATGACGCCGGGATCAACTTCTTCGACAATGCGGAAGGCTATGAGCAGGGCCGCTCGGAACTTGTCATGGGGCAGGCCATTCAGGAGCTGGGGTGGAGCCGGGACAGCTATATCGTCTCCTCGAAGGTGTTCTGGGGCGGCACCAAGCCGACGCAGCGCGGGTTGTCGGCCAAGCATGTGACCGAAGCCGCCCATGCGGCGCTGAAGCGGCTGCGGGTGGATCATCTGGACCTGTACTTCTGCCACCGTCCCGACATCGACACGCCGATCGAAGAGACGGTACGCGCGATGCACAATCTGGTGGTGCAGGGCAAGGTTCTGTACTGGGGCACCAGTGAATGGTCGGGCCAGCAGATCACCGAGGCGCATGCGGTGGCCCGCGCCAATGGCCTGACCCCGCCGACGATGGAACAGCCGCAGTACAACCTGTTCGAGCGGCACAAGGTCGAAGCCGACTATGCGCCGATCTATGACACCTATGGCTTGGGAACCACGATCTGGTCGCCCCTGGCGTCAGGTCTGCTGACGGGCAAGTACAACAACGGCATCCCGAACGATGCCCGCGCCAACCTGTCGGGCTATGAATGGCTGAGGGATGCCTTCACCTCGGATGCGGGCCGCGACAAGATCGAGAAGGCCAAGGCCTTGGCCAAGGTGGCGGATGAGGCGGGGCTGTCGCTGACCAACCTGTCGCTTTTGTGGTGCCTGCGCAATCCGCGGGTGTCGACCGTGATCCTGGGCGCGTCGCGGATCAGCCAGTTGACCGACAACCTGGGGGCCTTGACCCAGAAGGCCAAGCTGACCGACGACGTTTTGGCCGCAATCGAGGCCATCGTCGCCAACAAGCCTGCCGCACCGCAGCGGTTCTGACCTTCCGCCCTTGGCCGGCGCCGGAGGGTTTCACACCCTCCGGACCTCCCGTGGAGTATTTCCAAAGGAGCAAATGCAAGGGGTTTTGCCTTGCACTTGCGGCGGGTTGCGGGCCTATTGGCTGGACATCCTGGGGAGGACAGCATGGGCAAGCGGGCACTGATCACATGGGGCGGTTGGGACGGGCATCAGCCGGACAAGGTCGCGGCGCTGTTTGCCGGCATGTTGCGGGCGGAGGGGTTCGAGGTCGAGGTGGCCGACACCTTGGCCTGTTTTGACGATGGGGCTGCGCTGAAGGCGCTGGATCTGATCGTGCCGATCTGGACGATGTCGTCGATTGCCAAGGAGCAATCGCAGGCGGTGGCCGATGCGGTGGAAGCGGGCGTGGGGCTGGCCGGGTGCCATGGCGGAATGTGCGACAGTTTTCGCAATGACGTGGTCTGGCAGTTCATGACCGGCGCGCAGTGGGTCGCGCATCCGGGCAATGACGGGGTGGAGTACAGGGTGCGGATCACCGATCCGGCCAACCCCCTGGTCGCGGGGATCGGCGATTTCGCCGTCAAGACCGAGCAATACTACCTGCATGTCGATCCTGCGGTGAAGGTTCACGCCGTTTGCGATTTTCCGGTGGTGGATGGCCCGCATGCCGCCAACGGCCCTGTGGCAATGCCGGTGGGGTTCACCAAGATGTGGGGCAAGGGTCGGGTGTATTACAATGCGCTGGGGCACCATGCCGATGTGATCGACCAAGGCGCCCCGCGGGAGATGATCCGGCGCGGCCTGCTGTGGGCGGCGCGGTAGGCACCTGACGGCGGGGATCAACCGTGGGCGACGTGGAAGTTGTGCAGATAGCCGCCCATCGGCCCGATCAGTTGCAGCCAGACCAGCACGATGGTCTCTTGCGCGCGCGCCCCCTTGATGTCGCCGAGGTCAATGATGTGCTGCCAGCCGAGGCTGCGGGCGAGGGCGGTGACCGTGGCCTTGGCGCCCGCGTCATTGCCCGAGAGGAAAAGGTCATGCGCGCCTTGCACCAGCCCGGGGTTGACGATGATCGCGGCCCCGATCGTGTTGAAGGCCTTGACGACATGGGACTTGGGGAAAGCGGTCTGGATCTGTTCGCCCAGACTGGTGTAGCCCGAATACTGCGCCGAGAGGGCAGGTGGAAAGCCCCTGGAGAAATCCAGCGGGTTGGAGACGTCGATGACGACCTTGCCCGCCAGACGCTCCGCACCGGCAAGCGTCAGCGCGGCGATGGAAGCCTCGCCCTGGGTGGCGTTGATCACGAGGTCGGCACCTGCCGCAGCCTCGGCCATGGTGACCACCGATCCGCCGGTGTCCTTGATCCAATCGGCCAAGGCTTTGCCTTGCGCCCGCGGTTTGGCCAATTCCGCGTCCGAGGGGGCGCGGATGCCCAAGGCCACCTGATGACCCAGCTGCAGCAGCGCCGCCCCCATCGCCTGACCCACGCCACCGCCGCCGATGATTCCGATATTCATGTTGCAATCTCCATGGTATCTACAGACAGGTACGTATACCCCTTCAAATCAACAGACAGGTCTGTCAATGTCAAGTGATTCCCCGGTGCCGAAGCCCGCGCCTTCCCTGTCGGCCCGTGACCGGATCATGGCGGTCGCGGGGCGGCTGTTTTATCGCGACGGGTTTCGCGCCATTGGCATCGACCGCGTGATTGCCGAGGCCGAGGTGGCCAAAGCCACGTTCTACAAGTATTTTCCGGCCAAGGATGACCTGATCGTCGCCTGGATCGAAGGGTCTGAGGCCGCAGCCCTGGCGTCGGTTCCCGCACTGGAGGGGCCGCAACCGCTGACCGACTACGCCTTGCACATGATCGCGGTGGCGGGGCGGCCCGCCTGCATGGGCTGCACCTATCAGGTCTCGGCGGCCGAATTCAGTGCGCCGGACCATCCGGCCCACCGCGCCGCGCTGGCCGTCAAGACCCGCGTGCTGGAGGCGCTGACGCAGCGCGCCACGGCGCAGGGGTTGGCCAGCCCGCGTCCGGCGGCCGAGGCGGTCTTTCTGGTTCTGGAGGGGGTTTGGGCCGCCCGCCGCATGTTCGGCCCTGACGCGCCGCTGGACCACGCCCCCCGCGCCGTGCAAGCCTTGATCGACAGCTACAGGAGGACATCATGAGTTTTCAGGCCTATCTGGACAACATTCAGGCCAAAACCGGAAAAACCCCGGCCGAGTTCAAGGCCATGGCGGCGGAAAAGGGCTTCTGCGGACCCGAGGGGATTGCGTCCGGCGTCAAGGCCACCCAGATTACCGATTGGCTGAAGGCGGACTTCGGGTTGGGACATGGCCATGCCATGGCGATTGTCGCCCTGTTGAAGGGCAAGAAGGACTGACATGTGGCGCCTGATGGCCATTCTGGGCGGCGTGACCGGGGCAATGGCCCTGTCGCAGTTCCCGGAATTCTCGCAACAATATCTGCAGCGGCTGGCAGGCAAGGTCGATGCCCTGTCGGCGGTCACGGCCGCTTTCGATGCCAGCGCCGCCAAGAACGGCCTGACGCGGGAAGCGGCCCTGGTGCAGATGACCGGGTCGGGCTTCAATCTGGATCATCAGGCCGATCTGCGGGCGACCTTCGCGCAAGTGTCTGTTTTGTCAGATAACCTTGTAACCCTGCGCAGCGCCACGCCTTTGGCACGGATGACCATGCCGCAACGGCTCGCCGATCCGGACACGCTGCAAGCGACATGGGCTGACTTCAAACCGGCAATGCCGACCACGCCTGATGGTGCGATGACGGCGGGCCTGGGCTATCTGGGCGGCTGGATGGTGACCGGGCTGCTGTGCAAGCTGCTGGTCTGGCCCTTCCGCCGACGCCGCCCCGCCTGACAGGATCGTGGCTTGACGAGGGCAGACCGGCCCCGCATGGTCCGGCGGACCGAAAAAGCCGCAGCGGAAAGAGCAAACCTTGGCCACGCGCCCGTTCTCATCCTACGAATTCATGATTGCCTGGCGCTATCTGCGCGCCCGCCGTGCTGAAGGGGGCGTCTCGGTGATGACCTGGATCAGCCTGGTCGGCATCACTCTGGCGGTCTTCGCCCTGATTGCCACGCTGGCCGTCCGCGCAGGCTTCCGGGCCGAGTTTGTCGACACGATCCTGGGTGCCAATGCCCATGTGACGGTCTATTCCACCGGCCATGCGGACGAAAATGGCAACATGGTCAAGGGCTTCACCGACTATGCCGCGATTTCGGAGCGTTTGAAGGCTATCCCCGGCGTCACCCGCGCGGCACCCCTGATCCGGGGCCAAGTCATGGTCACGGCCTTCGATCAGACCATGGGCGGCGACGTCTATGGCATGTCCGCCGCAGATCTGGCGACACTTCCGCGCATCGGGGTCGGGTCCAAGGCCGAGGGCAGTCTGGCGGATTACCCCAGGGGCATCGCCATGGGTTCGGAATTGGCGAAAGAGTTGGGGGTCAACATCGGCGACCGCGTGCGCCTGATCGCGCCGTCCGGGGTCAAGACCGCCTTCGGAACCAGCCCGCGCGTCAACGCCTACACCATCGAATACATCTTCACCGCGGGCCGCTATGACATTGATAAGGTGCGGATTTACATGCCCTTTGCCGAAGCGCAAAGCTACTTCAACCGCGAGGGCACGGCGGATGAATTCGAGGTCATGGTCAAGGACCCCGAGCAGGTCAGCACCTACACCGAGGCGCTTTTGAAGGCGGGCGGGCCAGAGGCGTTGCTGTGGACCTGGCAGCAAAGCTCCGGCAACTTCCTGCGCGCCCTGACGATCGAGGACAACGTGATGTTCGTCATCCTGTCCATCCTCGTGCTGATCGCCACGATGAACATCGTCTCGGGTCTGATCATGCTGGTCAAGAACAAGGGCCGTGACATCGGCATCCTGCGCACCATGGGCCTGACCGAGGGGTCCATCCTGCGCATCTTCTTCCTCTGCGGCTCCTTCACCGGGGTGATTGGCACGGCGATGGGGGTGGTTCTGGGCTGTCTCTTTGCCATCTACATCGACCCGATTTTCTCCTTCATCAACTACTGGTCGGGGGGTGGGGTGTGGGACCCCTCTATCCGTGGGATCTACAACCTGCCCGCCAAGTTGCAGCTGCAGGACGTGCTGAGCGCCATGGCACTGTCGCTGGGGCTGGCGTTCGTCATCACCCTGATCCCGGCGCGCAAAGCTGCCCGCATGAACCCGGTGGAGGCGCTGCGCTATGAGTAAAGCCTTGGATTTGCAAGGGATTGAGAAGGCCTACAACCGGGGCAGGGCCTCGGAAGTGGTCGTTCTGCGCGGGGCTTCGCTGTCCGTCGGGGCGGGGGAGGTTGTCGCATTGGTGGCACCCTCCGGTGCCGGCAAATCGACGCTGTTGCAGATTGCGGGCCTGCTGGATGTGGCTGATGCCGGCTCCATCCACTATGGCTTGCGCGAGATGACGGGGCTGAATGACCGCGCGCGGACTGAGGCGCGCAGGGCCGAGGTGGGCTTCATCTACCAGTTCCACCACCTGCTGCCAGAGTTTTCTGCCTTGGAAAACATAAGCTTACCGCAACTGGCCAATGGCATTTCGCGCCGTGATGCCGATGCGCGCAGCCGGGATTTGCTGGACCGGGTCGGGGTTTTGGCCCGTGCCGACCATCGGCCGGCGGCGCTTTCGGGCGGTGAACAGCAGCGGGTGGCGTTTTGCCGGGCTTTGGCGAACAGGCCGAAGTTGCTGCTGGCGGATGAGCCGACGGGCAACCTTGACCCGGCCAACTCCGCGCATGTCTTTGATGTTCTTATGGAAGTTGTCCGAGAGACCGGGCTTTCGGCGCTGATTGCCACCCATAACATGGAGCTTGCGGCCCGGATGGACCGCATCGTGCGGCTGGATCAGGGGCGGGTGGTATAGGGCTGTTTTCGGGTGTAAACTGGAGGAAATCGCAGGAGAATCCGATGCTTGCCGCCCGCGCCCTTCCCGTTGTTCTGCTTCTGGCCGCCTGCGTGCCGGCCGCTTCGACCGAACCCACCTCGGGCAAGGCCGATTTCAACGAGCTTTGCGCGCCGTGTCATGGGGTTTCGGGCAAGGGCGACGGCGAGTTGGGCAAGACCCTGGCGCACCGCCCGGCCGATTTGACCGGGCTTGCCGCACGGCATAAGGGCGTCTTTCCAATGGCTTACGTGATGTCGAAGATCTGGGGCTATGAAAAGGGCGGCGCACCGGGCGCCCTGATGCCGAAGTTCGAGCCGCTGATGGACGGGCCGACGGTGCTGGTCGATACCGGCGACGGGATCCAGACTCCGACGCCGCAGCGGTTGGTGGAGATCGCGAATTACCTGACGACGATTCAGGGCAAGTGAAACCGCGTAAGGGCTTGCGGGCGCTGGATTAATCCTGCGGTTTTGGCCGCAAGAGCCGGTCTTTTTCGCGTCTTCCTTCTGTCTTCCTTCCGTCTCTACGCGCGGGGGGAGAAGGCGGCGTTAACCATAATTTGCGAATCGCGGGGGTGGTTTGGGCGGGGTTGGGGTGAAGAACGGGCGGTAAGGGGTTGATTGGGTGGCGGTTTTTGGGAGTAATGAGCTAACTTTAGCGTTCGTCAACTATTTCACCGCGCTCCCAAAATGCTTCACCCGAAATATGGTTGATGCTTAGCACAACGCGTCCGTCGAACTTACCATCAGTCCCAAGAGCCTCTATTGAACGCGCAATCTCCCAAGCCTGCTCAATAGATACTACGTTCCAAGAGCCGTCAGAGAACATGACAAGAGCAGGTTCAACATCCCAAACAATCGGTCGCTTTGAGTTGCGAATACGTTTGATGGCTTTGTAATCGACAAGCTCGTCAAACGAGTCTTTGTATACAAAGAACGAAGTGCCTATGTCATTTAAAAACTGAGTCATATCCAGAAGTTTTCGAATTTCTATTGGGCGATTCCAGCCCATGTCGCCGGCAATAAGGCGGCTAGCCAACTGATCGCGTTCTGCACTCAACAGTTTTCGAACAATCTCAACAATCTGATTCGGTGAAACATCATAGTCCCCTGCAACCTTATCGGCGCTGATTCCGAGTTCAAACACATTCTTGAGGATATCACGCTTCCCACCGGACAGTATCTCCGTTATTGTCTCCTTGCTAAGTTCGAACTCGTGGGCCAATTCGCGCCTCGGTGTTCCATCGAGGTTTCTTTTCAATATTTGTCGATTTCGTTCTGGAATAGTTAAGCGTCGATTTCTCTCAGATGTTCTCTTTAGAATTTCTGAGTTTACCTTTGAAGCAAGCTCTGCCGCATTCCGGGCAAGAGTTTCAGCGTCGATTTTGTGCTTAATCGCAATACCTGCGAGCACTGCGATTAGGTCGTCTTCATCATATTCGTTTCTATCGGCTGGCATTTCTTACCTATTTAGGTGTCAATAGATTCGGCACATGATCAATCCCGTTAAACATCCAACTCCTCCACAAACCTTGCATTCTCCTGAATATACTGAAACCGCAGTTCCGGTTTCTTGCCCATCAGACGCTCCACCAGATCGCCCGTTTCGCCGGGGTCTTCCTCGACGATGGTGACGCGGATCAGCTGGCGGGTCAGGGGGTTCATCGTGGTGTCTTTGAGGTCTTTGGCGTCCATCTCCCCAAGCCCTTTGAACCGCTGGACGTCGATTTTTCCGCGTCCGCCCAAGCCCTTGGCCAGCATCAGCTCTTTCTCGGCATCGTCGGCGACGTAGATGCGGCGCGCACCCTGCGTCAGGCGGTAGAGGGGGGGGCAGGCGAGGTAGAGGTGGCCTTTGTCGATCAGGGGGCGCATCTGGGAGAAGAAGAAGGTCATCAGAAGGCTGGCAATATGGGCGCCGTCGACATCGGCGTCGGTCATGATGATGATCTTGTCATAGCGCAGGTCGTCGACATTGAATTTGGCGCCCATGGTGACGCCCAAAGCCTCGCAAATGTCGCGGATTTCGGAATTGTCGTGGAGTTTGGCGGAAGCGGCCCCCAGAACGTTGAGGATTTTGCCTTTGAGGGGGAGAAGGGCTTGCGTCTCACGATTGCGGGCGGCTTTGGCGGAACCGCCAGCGCTGTCGCCTTCGACGATAAAAAGCTCGGTCCCTTCGCGGTTTTTAGCGGAACAGTCGGTGAGTTTACCGGGCAGGCGGAGTTTCTTGGTGGCGGTCTTGCGGGCGGTTTCTTTTTCTTGGCGGCGCTTCAGGCGTTCTTCGGCGCGCAGGATGACGAAATCGAGGATGGCACCGGCGGATTTGGTATTGCCGGCGAGCCAGTTGTCGAAATGGTCACGCACGGCACCTTCGACGTATTTGACGGCTTCCTCGGTCGCCAGACGGTCCTTGGTTTGGCCGACGAATTGCGGTTCGCGGATGAAGCAGGAGACCAGCGCGCAGCCGCCGGTGGTGAGGTCGTCGCGGGTGATGAGTTCAGTTTTGCGGTTCTTGGTGAGGTCGCCGTAGGCGCGGATGCCTTTGAGGATGGCGTTCCAGAAGCCGGTTTCGTGCGTGCCGCCCTCGGGCGTGGGCACCGTGTTGCAGTAGGATTGGATGAAGCCGTCGCGG
This sequence comes from Stagnihabitans sp., assembly GCF_964946895.1. Lineage (NCBI taxonomy): Bacteria > Pseudomonadati > Pseudomonadota > Alphaproteobacteria > Rhodobacterales > Paracoccaceae > Stagnihabitans > Stagnihabitans sp. The sequence continues at coordinate 46,669 of NZ_CBBQHX010000024.1, forward strand.
ACGGGCGTCCAGTTGATGGCCCATTCGACGGAGCCTGGGACGTTGAACTTTTCAAGGAACACGACTTTGCCGGCGAAGGGTTTGTCGGCGTAGGTGGTTGTTTTCTCTAGCGTATCGGCGAGGTAGTCGGCGAGGCCGCCGGGGAAGTGGAAGGTGGCCTCCATCGGTGTGTCGCCGTCGGGGATGGCGGTTTTCCAGCGGATTTCGACGCCGGAGAAGAGGTAGGCCTTGGAGCGGACGAGGCGCATCAGGCGGCCGGGGCGGAATTGCTGGCTGCCGAAGATTTGCGGGTCGGGGTGGAAGGTGGTGGAGGTGCCGCGGCGGTTGGCTATGGGGCCGACCTTGCGGATGGGGGCGAGGGGTTTGCCGCGCGAGAAGTTCTGGGCGTAAAGCTCTTTGTTTCGCGCGACTTCGACGTCCATGCGGTCTGAGAGGGCGTTGACGACCGAGGAGCCTACACCGTGCAGGCCGCCGGAGGTCTCGTAGGCTTTGCCGCCGAATTTGCCGCCGGAGTGGAGGGTGCAGAGGATGACCTCCAGCGCGGATTTGTCGGGGAATTTCGGGTGGGGGTCGACGGGGATGCCGCGGCCGTTGTCGCGGACCGTCAAGGCGCCGTCTTCGTGGAGTTCGACCTCGATGCGGGTGGCGTGACCGGCGACGGCTTCGTCCATCGAGTTGTCGATGATTTCGGCGGCGAGGTGGTGGTAGGCGCGTTCGTCGATGCCGCCGATGTACATGCCGGGGCGCAGGCGGACGGCCTCCAACGGTTCCAGCACCTCGATGGAGGAGGCGTCATAGGTTTCGGGTGTGCCGGAGAGAAGGTCGGACATGAGGGGCCTGATGTTGTTGTTGTGCCATTAGACTACGGCAAAGGGTTGCGGCGCAAGGGCAGGGGGCTAGGTTAGGGGGAAAGCAGAGGAGCGTGTGATGCGGGTGTTGTTTACGGGCGGTTCGGGCAAGGCGGGCAAGCATGTGGTGGCTTATCTGGCCGCTGCTGGCCACAAGGTGTTGAATGTGGACCGGGTGCCGTTGCGGCATCCGGGGGTGGCGGATCTGGTGGCCGATATCACGGACTCGGGCCAGATGTTCAACGCGATGACGGCCTATGCGGGCGGCGATGAGCTGGAGGATGGCAAGGGGCATCGGCCTTTCGATGCGGTGGTGCATTTCGCGGCGATCCCGGCGCTGATGCTGGCGCCGGACAACGAGACCTACCGGGTCAATGTGATGGGCACCTACAACGTGCTGGAAGCGGCGCTGAAGATGGGCATCCGCAAGGTGATCATTGCCTCGTCGGAGACGACCTATGGGGTGTGCTTCTCGGATGGGCAAACGGATCCGGCCTATCTGCCGCTGGACGAGGCCTATCCGATCAACCCGATGGACAGCTATGGCATGTCCAAGAAGGTCAACGAAGTGACCGCCGCGGCCTTCCAGCGCCGCACCGGGGCGGATGTCTATGCGCTGCGGATCGGCAATGTGATGGAGCCTTCCGACTATGCCCGCTTCCCAGACTTCGCCAAGGACCCAGGGAGCCGTCGCCGGATCACCTTCAGCTATATCGACGCCCGCGATCTGGGGCAGATCGTCGATCTGGCGCTGAAGAAGGACGGTTTGGGGTTCCAGGTCTTCAACGCGGTCAATGACACCAACTCGGTGCCGCAGCCCAATGCGGAGTTGCTGGCGCAGTTCTTCCCGAAGGTGCCTTTGACCCGCGCGGTGGGTGAGAACGAAAGCCTGCTGTCCAACCAGAAGATCCGCGAGGTTCTGGGCTTCAAGGAACAGCACAACTGGCGGCAATACGTGCCAGCAAGTGTCTGACGATCCGGTGCGGCGCCCTGCTTCAAGGCTGGGGGACTTCGCGTCCCCCAGACCCCCTGCGGGATATTTGGAGAAGGCGAAATCGAAAGAAGGCGCTTGGACACCCCAACGGGAGGCCCGGCCAAGCCGCGGGGTGTCTTCGCCTTCACGGTCATCGGCGTCCCCGCCTGTACCGTGATCTCAAAATAGACCCAAATGGTTGAAGAAGGGTTAATTGCTTTCATTTCGCCTTCCCCAAATATCCCACGGGGGTGCGGGGGTGTGAAACCCCCGCTTCCGCAGAACGGGGAGAGCGCGAACTTATGCCGGTTCGGCCAGACGCTTGGCCCACATTGCCTGGAAGGCGGGGCGGGCTTGGCAACGGTCGAGCCAGGCTTTGACAATGGGAAACTCGCTGATCAGGGTCGGGTGGCTTTGGGCGTAGCGCAGGCATTCGGCGGTGTTGATGTCTGCCACGGTGAAGCGGTTGCCGACCAGCCAGTCGGTGCCCTCCAGCGCCTTGGCCAGACGGGCCAGCGGTCGGCGGAGTTTTTCGGCGCTGATCGCGATGTGTGACTGGCCCTCGGCCGTCTGACCGGCATTGTTGGCGGTGTTGAGGATTTCCAGCGCCGGTCCCTCGACCGAGGTGGCGGCGAACAGGGCCCATTGTTCCATCAGCGCGGTTTCGGCGTCGGACTGCGGGCCGAGGCCGCCACCGAATTTGCGCGCGATGTAGAGCGTGATGGCCAGGCTTTCGGACAGGACCAGATCGCCTTCGACCATGGCCGGGATCTGGCCGATCGGGTTGACCGCCTGAAACGCCGGGGACGAGGTGTTCAGCGGGGCGTCTGCTGCTTTGGGCTGGTCCAGCCGATAGGATTGGATCACTGGGACATGGGTGAAGGGGACGCCACATTCTTCCAGAAGCCAGAGCGGGCGCGATGTGCGGGAGCGGTAGACGCCGTAGAGCGTGATCATGGGGATTCCCTTTCGTATTCTGGTGGCGCGACCATAGGGGCGGTTGCGCACAAGGAAAAGGGGCGGGCTTGCTGCCTGTCTTTGCAGCAGATAGAGAAAGCCATGGCCCGCAATTTCATCACTCATGCCCGTGCGATGCTGGGGCTGGGGCTGCCGTTGATCGGCAGTCATCTGGCGCAGATGTCGTTGCACGTCAGCGACACCATGCTTTTGGGCCGCTACGGCGTCGATGAACTGGCGGCGGTGACCATTTCGGGTTCGGCCTTCTTTGTGGTGTTCATCTTCGGTTCCGGGTTTGCCCAAGCGATCATGCCGCTGATTGCCGCAGCACTGGGGCGGGGCGATGAGACAGAGGTACGGCGCGATGCGCGGATGGGGCTTTGGCTGTCACTGGTCTATGGGCTGCTGACCTATCCGCTGTTCTGGACCGCGGGCAGTTGGTTGCGCGCCATGGGGCAGGCGCCGGAGGTGGCGGCCTTGGGGCAGGACTTCCTGCGGATTGCCGGGCCCGGCATGGTGCCGGCGTTGCTGGTGATGGCGCTGAAGTCCTATCTGTCGGCCCTGGGCAAGGCGCAGGTCGTTTTGTGGGTGACACTGGGCGCTGTGGTGTTGAACCTGTGTCTGGGTTGGGCCTTGATCTTCGGCCATTGGGGCGCACCGGAGCTGGGGGTGCGGGGGGCGGCGATCTCGACCCTGACAGTGCAGTGGGCCACCTTTCTGGCCTTGGGGTTTTATGCGCAGTTCCAGCCCGATTTGCATCGGTTCCGCCTGTTCAGCCGGTTCTGGCGGGCGGATTATCCGGCGATGGGGCGGGTGTTCCGGCTGGGTTGGCCGATTGGCGTGACCGGGCTGATGGAAAGCGGGCTCTTCTCGGGGGCATCGGTGATGATGGGCTGGGTGGGGACGGTGCCTTTGGCCGCGCATGGCATTGCTATGCAGGTGGCCGCGCTGGCCTTCATGGTGCATCTGGGCCTGTCCAATGCCGCCACGGTTCTGGCCGGCCGGGCCGAGGGCGCGGGCGACATCAGGACGATGCGCGAGATCGCGGTGACGGCGATCTGCATCTCGGCCGGGCTTTGCGCCGTGGGGATTGCGCTGTTTCTGAGCCTTGCCGCCCCGATCATCAGCCTGTTTCTGGACATGTCCAAGCCAGATGCGCCGCAGATCCTGGCGACGGGCACCGGCCTTCTGGCCTTTGCCGCGCTGTTTCAGCTGGGCGATGCGATGCAGGTCATGGCCTTGGGTCTGCTGCGGGCGATCCGGGATACCAAGGTGCCAATGTGGGCGGCGGCCTTCAGCTATTGGGGGATCGGCATTCCCAGCAGCTATGTGCTGGGGTTTCCCCTGGGTCTGGGCGGGCAGGGGATCTGGCTGGGCCTGTGTGTGGGGCTGTTGTTCGCCTCGACCAGCCTGATGTTGCGCTTCTGGCACAGGGCGCCGAAGGCAGCCTAGTCCTGGGCCGGCGTTCTGCTCAGCTGGTCCGCCTTGCGCCGGACGAGCGTGGTGCGCAGGTCGTGCATGGCCAGCAGCAGGTCATCGGTGACGCGGTCCAGTTGCGCCTCGGTCGCCTTGCTTTGCACCCATTGTGTGGTCAGGTTGAGGGTGTCGACGGTGCGCAGAATGTCATCGATATCCCGTTGCGCCAGCAGGGCGGTGCGTTTGGCTTGCCAGGCGCGGATTTCCGCAAGGTCAGCGGGGGTCAGCTCCGTGTCACCATGCGGTTTGACGGAGCCGTTCTTGAGGTTGACCGTGGCGATCTCGACCAGCTCGATCCGGCGCTGGCGGTTTTCGGTATCGACCCGAAACACCACCGCGCCGTTCTCGCGGATGCGGAAGTAATAGTCCGGCAGATCGCCCGGCATCGTGTCCCCTTGGTCAGGCCCGGTTATTTCAGGCCGGCACAGAAGGTCTGGATGCGGCGGCACGCCTCTTCCAGCACCTTTTCCGAGGTAGCGTAGCTGACGCGGAAGTTCGGCGAAAGCCCGAAGGCAGCCCCGAAGACAACGGCGACGCCGGTTTCCTCCAGCAGGGCGGTGGCGAAGGCTTCGTCATCGGCGATGAAGGCACCGCCGGACGAGGTCTTGCCGATGCAGCCGGAAATGTCGGGATAGACGTAGAAGGCGCCCTCTGGCTTGGGGCAGGTGATGCCCTTGGTGTGGTTGAGCATCGAGACCACCAGATCGCGGCGGCGTTCGAAGAGCTTGCGGTTGGGGGCAAGGAAGTCTTGCGGGCCGTTCAGCGCCTCGAGCGCTGCATATTGGCTGACCGAGGAGGGGTTGGAGGTGCTTTGGCTTTGGATCGTGGCCATGGCTTTGATGAGGGCCGCCGGGCCTGCGGCATAGCCGATGCGCCAGCCGGTCATCGCGTAGGATTTCGAGACGCCGTTGCAGGTCAGGGTGCGGTCGTAGAGGCCGGGCTCGATCTGCGCCGGGGTGACGAATTTGAAGTCGTCGAACACCAGATGTTCATACATATCGTCCGACATGATCCAGACATGCGGATGCTTCATCAACACATCGGTCAGACCGCGCAGTTCGGCCTCGGTATAGCCGGCGCCGGTCGGGTTCGACGGGCTGTTGAAGATGAACCACTTGGTTTTCGGCGTGATCGCCGCTTCGAGTTGCGCGGGGGTCAGCTTGAAGTTGGTCTCGATCCCAGCAACCACCGGAACCGGGGTGCCGCCGGCCAGCAGGACCATGTCGGGGTAGGATACCCAGTAGGGCGCGGGGATGATGACCTCGTCGCCCGGATTGCAGGTTGCCATCAGGGCGTTGTACAGGATCTGCTTGCCGCCGGTCCCGACCGAGACTTGGGCCGGGGTGTATTTCAGGCCGTTTTCCCGTTCGAACTTGGCGCAGATCGCCTTTTTCAGCTCGGGGATGCCATCGACGGGCGTGTAGCGCGTCTTGCCCGCGTCAATCGCTGCCTTGGCTGCCGCGCGGATGTTTTCCGGCGTGTCGAAATCCGGCTCTCCGGCGCCAAGGCCGATCACATCGCGGCCCTGCGCCTTGAGTTCGGCCGCCTTGGTGGTGACGGCGATGGTGGGCGAGGGTTTGACGCGGGCGAGGGTGTCGGACAGGAAGGCCATGGCGGGCTCCGGATGGGTTTGATATGCGGGCGTCATAGGCCGCGATGCGGCCTTGATCAAGGAGGATGGCCATGGAAACCGATGATGCGCGGCTGAAACGGATGCGGATGCGCAGCTGGCGGCGTGGCACCAAGGAAATGGATCTGGTGCTGGGGCCCTATGCCGATGCCGAACTGGCGGGGATGAGCGCGGGCGATCTGGACGCCTTCGACTCGCTTCTGGAAGAGAACGATCAGGACCTGATGGCCTGGATGCTGGGGCAGAAGACACCCCCGTCGGCCCATGCCGGGCTGATCGCCACGCTGTCAGCCTATGCCACGCGGCGCCTGCGGGCGGGTTAACCTTGTAATTTGCTGCGAATCTAGGGCGAAAACGAGGCTTGTTTACGTTATGTTTGCGTTTTGTGCCGATTCTGTCCCCAGACCTACGGGATAACGGATCGGAGACTTTGCATGACGCTGCACGCCCCCCTTCTGGACGGATCGCAAAAAGCCCTTCTGGCTGGCTATCTGGACAGTCTTTCGATGCTGGAACGCCTGCATCGCCTTCTGCTGGACGTGATCAAGGATGAGTTTGAACGGCTCAACATCCTGGAAATCAACTCGGTCCAGGCCCTGCTTTTGTTCAACATCGGCGAGAACGAGGTGACGGCGGGGGAATTGAAGTCGCGCGGTTATTATCAGGGGTCGAACGTCAGCTACAATCTGAAAAAGCTGGTGGAACTGGGCTACATGCATCATCAGCGGTCCGAAATCGACCGCCGGTCCGTGCGGGTTCGGCTGACCGAAAAGGGCCGCCGGGTGCGCGGGCTGATATCGGAGTTGTTCGCGCGGCATTCCGAGGTTTTGGGCAAGCGTGGCGTGATCGACGCCGAGATCATGGAAACCATCAACTCCTCGCTGAAGCGGATGGAGCGGTTCTGGACGGAGCAGATCCGCTATATCTACTGACCCAAGGGCGCGCGGCGGCCCCGGCCGGGGGGCTTGCGCCGCCCCCCGGGCCCCCCGCGCCGGGAGGGCTGCGCACCCTCCCGGACCCTCGGCGGGATATTTGGAGAAGGCGAAGGCGGGGGCGGGCATTGGCGTGGGCGCGTGATTTGGAACGCGGTGTTGTCCACGCGGGGCTTGAGAACGAGGGATCCGCAGGCGGGGCCGTCGGGCAACGTCTTGTGGGGTGCCGGGCTTGGGCCTTGGGCTGCGCGGGACCGGGACCGGGGCGGTGGCAGGCAGGGACGCAAGGCCGCGGTGGTGCGGTGCCACGGCCTGTGGCCTTGTGCCTCAGCGCCAGAGATGGGCGCGGCTGGCAAGGGCGCCTTGCAGTTTCGCCAGCAGGCGCAGCCCGAGCCCGGGCTTGGGCATAGTCTCGCAGGCCAGACGCTCGACCGCCACTTCCGGCGGGCAGGGGCGGCGGGTCAGCGGATCGAAATAGCGCGGATAGGCGATCAGGGCGGCGTGTGTCAGGGCATCTAGTCCCGGCCGCGGCAAGGGATGGCCGTCGGCAGCGCGCAGGCGGCGGTCTGGCGTTGGGCCAAGGTCTTTGGTCAGCCCCCAGCCCGCATAGAAGGGCGCACCAAGGCAGGTCACGGGTTTGTCCCGCAACAGCGCCTCGAAGCCGAGGGTGGAGGTCATGGTCCAGACCGCGTCGCAGGCCTCGATCAGGGCGATGGGGCCGGCCCCGGTTGCGATGACATCGGCAAGTCCGCGCAGGGCCTCCGGGGCCAAGGCCCCGGGGCGAAGGCCGGCCTCGACATCGGGGTGGGGTTTGTAAACGATGACCGCACCGGGGTTGGCAGCGCGGGTGGCCTGCAGCAGGGCGAGGTTGGTTGCGACCTTGGTGGTGCCAAGGCGAATGGAGGCGTCATCCTCGACCTGACCGGGGACCAGAATGCGGTGACCCGGCGGCAGATCGGGCAGGGCGCCCTGCAGGTTATATTTGCTGAGCCGCGCGGCGATCAGGGTTCCGCGCAGCGCGCGGGCGCGGGCGGCGGCATCGGCGGACAGCGGCTGCTGGATCAGCGCCTCAAGCCGGCTCGGGCGGGTCGGGTCGAAGTAGATGCCGAGGTCGTCGGTGACGAGGGAGAGCGGCGGGACGAGGTCGGCGCCAAGGCCGCGCGAGCGCAGGAAGCCATCCTCGACGCGGGTTCCGGGCAGGTTGGTGGCGGCCTTGCTGGCCCAGATCAACAGACTGCGCTGGCTTTTATGGGCAAGGTCAGCTGCCGCTTCGGGATTGTCGCGAAAGACCAGCGGTTTCTGGCGGCCGAAGACCTGTTGCAAGCGCCCACGTTTCCACAGGCGCATGCCGACGGCGACGTGGCCATGGCGGTCCTGTCGGAACGCGCGAACCTCGGCCTCCAACTGGTCGATGACGTGCTCAAGGGGGCACAACCGGTCGCGGCAGGGGTCGTACCAGGTGGGGGCGAGGAGCATCGCCCCGGCGAACAGCTGGGTGCGGGTCAGGTTGCGGCTGCGGCGCGCCACGGGAAAACGGTCGTCGGTCAGGCCCCAGCCGGCGTAGAAGGGTTGACCCAGGACGACGGGCCGGTGACCGGCCAGGATCGCCTCGAACCCCAGTTGCGAGGAGACGGTGTAGACGGCCACCGCGCCCTCCAGCAGGCGGCGCGGCGAGACGGGTTGGTCGCAGAGGGTGACGCGACCTTCTGAGGTGGTGAAATGGCCGGGGCGCAGGCCCGCCTGAGTCTCGGGGTGGGTCTTGATGACGATGCGGGCGGCGGGGTGTTCAGACTGCGCCAGCGCCAGCATCTCGGCAAAGCGGGCGGCATTGGCGCCGGAATAGGGGATGGAGGCATCGCCCCTGGTCTGGTCGATCACCAGAACATAGCCGGGCGGCGGCAGAGGCAAGGTTGGATCGTGAATATTGTATTTTGACAAGTCGAGCGCAGAAATCCGCGTCATTGCGGCCCGTGCGCGGCCAAGAAGGTTTGAATCGTCCAAGGGGTGGCGGGCAAGGATAAGCTCTAGCGCCGAGGGGGCGCTGCTGTCGAAATGCACGCCTTGCGGGTCGATCAACAGGCCCAGGGGCGGATCGCCCATCCTGCCGGGGCGAAGTGAGCGCAGGAAGGCGTCTTCGATCCGCAAAAGGGGAACGCCGCGGCGGGCTGCCACGGCCTCGCCTCGATGGGCATAGCGAGAGCGGCCCCAGACCACCACCCCGTCGTCCGGCCCGGGAAGGCCAAGGCAGATCTCGTGCCCGGCGAGGTTCAGGATGCGGCGCAGCCGGGGTTGGGTGAAAAAGCCGGTGGAATACGCAAAAAGCCGCCGGGGGAGTACCCCGGCGGCTTTGATGTCCCTGCCGCCCATTCAGCCGCCGAGCTTGGTGACGGCGGTGTTTGCGGCGGACGACAGCGTGCTGGCCTGACTTGCCGTACCCGTGATGGCGCCGATCGTCTTGTTCCACTGAACGAAGGGGGCTTCGGTCACATAGACGGTGTCGCCGTCGCGGATCAGGAAGTCACGCGCCTCGAACATGCCGGTGGGTTTGGTGAGGTCCAGCACATAGACCATGCGCTGGTCGCCGACGAGGTCGGTGCGGCCCAAGACGGCATTGGCAATCTCGGCCGGTTCGTTGCGCAGCACGAAGACGCCGGTCGGGTCGGCGATGTTTGAGTTCAGGCCGCCAACGGTGGCGATGGCTTCGATCGCCGACAGGGTCTGGGTCTGGAACGGCACGCGGCTTTGCGTGCCCATGGCGCCCATGGCGACGAAGGCGCGGGTGTCCTGGCTGATCACGATCTGGTCGCCGGGGCGCAGGGCAATGTCGAGGCGCGGGTTGGAATAAAGATCGGCCAGCCAGACCTTCTCGGTCCGTCCGCCCCGGGTGACGTTCACCACGGCGACCGGCAGCGGGATGGTGGCGCCGCCCGCCTTGGCGATCATCGCGGTCAGGGTGCGGGTGGGTGCGTCGATCGGGAAGTTGCCTTGCGCGCCCACCGATCCCGCCACCGTGACGGTGGAGCCGTTGCCCGCCAGTCGCTGCACGATGACCTGCGGATCCGGGGTTTGCGGGTCAAGCTTGCGGGTGATGACATCGCGCAGGCCTTCGGGCGTCTGTCCCGCCGCCTTGATGCGACCGGCGTAGGGCACGAAGATATAGCCTTCGCCATCGACCTGCAGGGTTTGCAGGGCCGAGACGCGCTGCCCGGTGTTGCCCAGGAGGGGGTCATCCTTGACGTTCTCGAACACCGTCAGGCCCAGCGTATCGCCGGAGGAGATGATGTCTGGCGCCATCACCCCGGCCTTCAGGAAGGCCGATGAGAAGCCCAAAGCGGGCATCACCGATGTGGCGCGGGTGACGGTTGGGTTGACGGTGACCACGAAGGCGTCGCCGCCTTTGAGTACGGATCCCGCAAAAATTTCGCGCTTGTTGGGTCCGGAGCGGGGCAAGCCACAGCTTACCGTGCCCAACAGCACCGCAACAAGGGTCAGGGCCAACGCCCCCCTTGATTTCATCAATTTCACTGCCCGGGCTCCTTTGGTGGAGTTTGCCTCAAGTTTTGCCCGTAACGCTACATAACCAAAGTGTAAATTGAAAGTGCGGAGTTTGCGGCGCGGCGCGAAAGTCTAGTTTACCAGGCGCAACTGTTGCCGTGGTGCCGCGTTTCCTGACGTGAGGGCGTCATAGGGGTCCTCCGATTGCAGCATCATGTCGACGACTTGGCGCAGCAATTCGCGCCGCCCCCGGGCGGAGTAGAAGCCGCCGGGGATCTGGCTGGTCTCCAGCAAATAGTGGCGATAGTCGCGGTAGGCCTTGCTGTCGGGGCGCGTGGGCTTGGCAAAGAACTCTGCCAGAGGTTGGCTGGAGACGAATTCGGGCTTGGCATAGACGGCGGCCCCGAAGACCTTCAACGGCAGGCCGCGCCACAGGACTTGCTGGGCGGCGGTGGAGTTGACGGTGACAGCGGTGCGGGCGTGGTTCAACAGCCGGGCCAGTTTGCCGCCGCGCACGAAATGCACGCGGTCACCGGCGCCATGCTGTGCCGCCAATCGGCGGATCTCTCGGGCGACAGGAACGCGACCATCTTCCAGCGGGTGGGCCTTGAAGACCAGGTGGTGGTGCGCCGGTGCGCCCTTGGCGAAGCCTTCCACAACCAGCGCCAGAAACTCGGTCATGCTGCGGAACGGCGAGTGCATCTGGAAGCTGGAGTCGTGTTCCAGTTGCAGAAGGACAAGGTGATAGGGAAAACCGCCGTACTGGATGCGCAGGGTCGCCGCCAGACGTTCGGCCCGGTGCAGGGGCAGAAGGGCCAGACGTTTGAGGTACAGCAAAAACTCCTGCCCCACCGTCAAGGTGCGGTGCGGCCGGAAATTGCGGTAGTCCCAGAAGCCGGTGAGGACGAACCAGTGGTAAAGCGCGCCCCAGAACATGTGCTGGCGCATGTCGCCCCAATGGGCGGGCGCGTCGGGCAATTCCATGTCGAGTTGGGCGGTGGCGGCCTGCATGGCGGCGATCGACATCTGCATGAGGCGCGAGTGTCCATTGGCCCCGCCGCGTTCATAGGTGACCCAATGCGGGCGCAGATAACCCTCTTCGAAGACATGGACGGTCAGGCCAAGCGCCCGCGCCGCTGCCACGGCCTGCGCATGGATCGGCCTGGTGTCGCCATACAGCACGATGTCAGTGATGGCTTTCTCGGCCACAAGGGCGCGGAAGGTGGGTTCCCATTCCTCTGCCAGACCTTTGTAGGGGATGTAGTTGGACTTGGTGGGCCAGAAGGCGTGGTCGCCCCGGTTGAAGCCAACGCGCCAGACCTGCGCCCCAGCGCGCGCCAGCATCCGGCCCAGCCGATGGAAAAAGGGGCCATGGGGTCCCTGCAGAAACAGAAACCTGTGCCCCTTTGCCGAGGTCTGCAGCGCAGCCGTCATCCAAAACCTTTCCGGCAATCCCCCTCTGGATCGCTGATTTGTGCGCGAGGTTAAAGGGGGAAACCTTTCCAATCTCTGACACTCCGCCCAGTGCATGGCAAATCTGAGGCAAAAGCCCGGGCTGTGATGGCAAGTTCGCGGCGATGGCTTCGGGCCGGCGCGGCCATGGCCGCTCTGGCGCGCGGGGCAGTTTTTCGGTAAGGAGAGGGGGCCCAAAGGAGGTGATCCCATGGCCAACCCCGACCCTTATGTTGCGCTGCCCTTGCCCGCCTTCACCAAGCCGGTGCGGCTGCTGATCGTCTCGGCCCCGCAGGATGCCGAGATTTCGGCCAATCTGCTGGCCGGCGCGAAAGCTGTGGCCGCCCGGGCTGGCGCCGAGGTTGAGGTGCTGGAGGTGCCGGGTGTTCTGGAACTTCCCCCCGCGCTGGCCCTGGCCGAGCGGCTGGCGGAGTTTGACGGCTATGCGGCGCTGGGGCTGGTGGTGGGCACGGGACCAGTCCAACTGCAACTGGCGGCCGAGACGGGGCGGGCGCTGATGGCGCTGAACCTTGGCGGGGCCTGCATCGGCCAAGCGGTGCTGCTGGCGGCGGACCGGGCCGAAGCGCTGCGCTGGTCTGACCCGGCCGGTCAGGATAAAGGTGGGGTGGCAGTGGCTGCGGCCTTGCACCTGATCGCAATCTCGCGCAAATGGGCGGGCCAGACGAAAGGGATCGGGTTTCGCGCATGACCGCTGACAAACTGACGGCAGACCAGAAGAAGGCCGCCAAGAAGCAGATGAAATCCGCCTCCCGGCTGTATGCCGTGCAGGCGCTGTTTCAGATGGAATCTTCGGGCCAGACGGTGGAAGCCGTGACCAAGGAATTCGAGACGCACCGCTTTGGCGCCGTCTATGACGAAGACGAAATGGCCGAGGGCGATGTGGACCATTTCCGCGCCGTGGTTGACCATGCGGTGAACCTGCAGGCCCGGATCGACCAGTTGACCGACCGCGCCTTGGTGGCCAAATGGCCGATCGCGCGCATCGACCCGGTGATCCGGGCCCTGTTTCGGGCGGCCGGGGCGGAACTGACCTCGATGCCGACGCCGCCGCGGGTGGCGATCACGGAATATGTCGACGTGGCCAAAGCCTTCTTCCCGGATGGCAAGGAGCCGAAGTTCGTCAACGCCGTGCTGGATCACATGGCGCATGAGATCACGCCGGAAGGCTTCTGACCGCTTGGCATTTGCCAGAAGCGGGGGCGCAGACCCGCATCTCCGTGGGATCTTTCAACCTGAGGGCATCGGACGCGGGCGGCGCTTGGTCATTTGGATGCAATTTGGGCGGGACTGGGCGGAAATCAGCGTCAGGCCTGCCCATCATAATTAATCCGCTTCCCTTGCAATCGGGTCATGTTAGCATCAGGTTGAGATCATGGCTTTCCCGAGGAGGAATCATGCCCCAGCTCATCAAGCTTTACATCGTCAATGTGGCGTTCGGCTTTGCGCTGGCGGCTGGGTTTGTCGGGGCCTTGGTGGGGCTGGATGTGGCGGGGATCGGGCGGCTGGTGCTGCAGTCTGACATGGGTGTGGTGGCGGCGCTGATGCTGTGGGTGTTCCATGGCGTGCTGTTTGCCGGTGTGCAGTTCGCCATCGCGGTGATGGGTCTGGCCGAAGATCACGCCCCGCGCGGTGGCAAGTTGATCCCGATCCGGGTGGAAGCCACCGTTCGCGCGGCAACGCAGCGCAAGCGCCGCTGAATTCAGCATAATTTGGGTTTGGCCCGGGGTTTGCGCCTCGGGTTTTTTCATGCGTGCTGGGGAAGGTGGCGGGCCCGCAGCGGCCGTGGAGACGATGTTTTCCCGAGAGCCAGAGGTCTCAGGTGGGCGCCAGGTAGCAGGACCAGGATCCTGTCAGAGCCAGCTCCCATGCGTTTGCTTATCGGCCACTGGAAAAGTTGCCTCGCACGAGAAGAGCAGAACCCGCCAAAGATTTAGATAGGCGCATGCGGACGTTTACGCAAGGCTTGCCTGCTGTTCTTCTTTCGTTCAAGATTGACGGATGGACCCGACTGCCCGCCTTGCCGAAGACCCTTTGCCGCCGATGCCCGGCCAGCGGTTGGCGCGCGGCGTGGCGCGGGCGCTGAGGGCGCTGGATTTCGTGACCGTTGAAGAAATGGTGCCGGTCAGCGGCCTGCGCGTCGATCTGATGGCGCTGGGGCCGAAGGGCGAGGTCTGGGTGATCGAATGCAAATCCGGCCGGGCGGATTTCCGCGCGGATCAGAAGTGGCAGGGCTATCTGGAATTTTGCGACCGCTTCTTCTGGGCGGTCGATGCCGATTTCCCGACCGAGGTGCTGCCGGAAGGCACCGGCCTGATTCTGGCCGATGCCTATGATGCCGAGATTGTCCGGATGGGCCCCGAGACGCCTTTGGCAGGGGCGCGGCGCAAGGCTTTGCTGCACAAGTTCGCCCGCCACGCGGCTGCCCGGCTGCACGCCTATCGTGACCCGGGCGTCGCCGCACTGGTGGGCTAGCGTAGGGTGGGGTTTGACCCCACCTTACTTCTTCTTCGGTGCGGGCTTGCCACCCATGGCGCGGGCGGTCTCAGCGGCGGCGCGCAGTTCCTCGGCGATGTCCAGCGCCTCGTCCGGTTCGAAATCCATCGGAATTTCGGTGCCGTCATCGGCCTCGATATAGATGCGGACCATGCCCTGATCGGTTGGTCCGATCTGGATATTGGCCGAAATGTCGCTTTGCTTGTCGATCCCCATGGCGATCCCCTTCTCGATATGGCTTGCGGTTTGGGCGAGGGGCGGGGCGCTGTCAAGCTTGGCCACCTGCGTTGCAGGCAGGTTCTTGATTTTCCGGGTTGACCCCCCCGCATGAAGTCCCTAAATCACCGCCAACCGGGGTTGATGACCTTGGCGATGATGTGCCGCTTTAGCTCAGTTGGTTAGAGCGCTAGATTGTGGATCTAGAGGTCCCCCGTTCAAGCCGGGGAAGCGGTACCATCAATCCCTTGCCAATGCCGTCGGACACGGACCTGCTATGCCAGATACTGGCTGCGGACCGCATTTGGGGCGATGCCATAGGCTGACTTGAACTGGTGGTAGAATTGGCTGATCGAGGTGAACCCCGAGGCTTCCGCCACCGAAGCAATCGCCAGAGAACTTTCCACCAGCAGCGCCCTTGCCCGCATCAGCCGCATGCGCAGCACGAATTGCTTGAGCGGGATCTGCATGATGCGGGTGAATAACCCAAGTGCGTAATTCTCGTGCAATCCGGTGACGGCGGTGATGTCGGCGTTCTTGAGAGGCTTGTCGAGGTTTTCCAGAACCAGCCGCACCATCGCAATGACATGGCGGATGTGCACCGAACTCAAGGCCCGCTCGCCCACCGAATCATTGCGCGGCAGGCGCAGGAAGTCTGGCGTGCCGATGAAAGCGCGGCGGAACAGGGCGTTCAGCTCCATCTTCAGCACCTCGGTCCGTTCGAAATCGCCCGAGCGGTAGTCTGCATACCAGCGCCGCACCATATCCTCGGAGCACAGCTGCTCTGGCAGCAAGACCATGCCGCCGCCCAAAAGCGCCACCTGCATCGGCATGATGTGGTTCATCATCAGAAAAGCGTCCAAGGGCAGATAGATATTGGCCAGCTTGGGCGCTTCAGGGCCCAAGGGTGTCACTGTATGCAGGCGGTGCGGGATCCCGGCCCAGAAGATCGCCAGCCGGCCCGCAGGCACCTCGACCGCTTCGTTGTCCACATCATAGCCCATGACGTGGTTCATGCAGAAGTTCGCCTCCACATGGCCATGCCAATGGGGTTTGTCCATTGTCTGCGGATCAAAGATCCGCATGCCGAAGCGGCCAAAGGCGCGGCTGGCCGCGTAGAAGTGTCTTTCGTGGCGCGGTGCACCCTTGAGGCGATCGCTGTCGGGGGTGTCTTTCATGGGGGCATGGGTCCGATCTGAGAAAGCCGGAATAGAATCTGGCAAAACGCCATTGTTGTAAAGCCGGATTGTCCGCAGAGTGTTCCATACCCAAGGTGGAATCAAACCGCTTTCGGGACTGCGTCCAAATCGCAAAACACGGGCCCTTCTTTGGGTCAACGGGAGGAGATGAACCATGAAGATCCAGCGCGTCGCTTTGGCGGCGCTTTTGCTGGGTGTGTCCGCGGTGGCTGTGCGTGCCGATGTTATGGCACCCACCACTCCGCCGGACGCGCCCAAGTTTGACGCTCAGGGCACCCCTGTTTTCGTCAACCGCTCGGACATTTACGATTACAAGGCCTTGCCCGCCTACAACGAGCCCGATTGGGTCAAGGCATTTGAAACCGCCGGCAAGCTGCCGCCGCTGGCTGAGCGTCTGCCGAAAGAGCCGCTGGTCTACAAGACCGCAAACGAACCCGATGGCACCGGTGTCTATGGCGACGTGATGCGCCACGTCATCGGCGGCCGTCCGGAAGGCTGGAACTTCTGGGCCGGCCAATCCTATGGCTGGGGCGGCATCGACATCGGTCTGGTGGAATGCCTGACCCGGACCGGCCCGCTGTTCGAAGTGAACTCTGCCGACCTGCAGCCGATGCCCAACCTTGCGAAGTCTTGGGAATGGTCCAAGGACGGCAAGACCCTGACCGTGCACCTGATCGAGGGTGCCAAGTGGTCGGACGGCGCGCCCTTCACCACCGCAGATACGGAATTCTATTACAACGATGTCGTGATGGACAAGGACGTGACGCCGCTGATGGGCGCCTCGGCCGAGACCTATGCGAATGGCGTCTACAAGAACATCGACGACTACAATTTCACCCTGACCTTCGACACGCCCTTCCCGGAATCGGTGCTGTACAACTTCGCCTACGGCAACTTCTGCCCCGGCCCGGCGCACCTTTTGAAGCCGCAGCATCCGAAGTACGGCGGCAAGGACTACCAATCCTTCCACGATGCCTTCCCGGCCGATTACATGAACTTCCCGACGATGGGCGGCTGGGTCGTGGTCGAGCATCGTCCTGACGATGTCGTCGTTTTGCGCCGCAACCCCTACTACTGGAAGGTGGACGAAGCCGGCAACCAACTGCCCTACCTGGACGAAATGCAGTACCGCCTGTCGACCTGGGCCGACCGCGACGTGCAGGCCGTGGCAGGGACGGGCGACTTCTCGAACCTGGAACAGGCGGAAAACTATGTCGAAAGCCTGAAGAAGGCTGCCGACCCGGCCTCGCCCGCCAAGCTGGCGTTCGGCCCGCGCACCATCGGCTACTCGCTGTTCCCGAACCTGTCCGGCAACGGCTGGGGCGAACCGACTGCCGATCAGCAGGCGATCCGCGACCTGAACCGCAACCTCGACTTCCGCAAGGCCATTTCCTACGGGCTTGATCGGCAACGTCTGGGTGACAGCCTTGTGAAGGGCCCGTTCACCGCGATCTATCCGGGCGGCCTTTATGACGGCACGTCCTACTACGACAAGGCCTCCACCGTTTATTACCCGTTCGACGTGGCTTCGGCCAAGGCCGAGCTGGATGCGGCAGGCCTGAAGGACACCGACAACGACGGTTTCGTCAACGTGAAAGGCGGGGCTGACCTGAACGTCACGCTGCTGACACAGTCTGACTATGCCACCGACAAGAACCTTGCCGAAGGCGTGGTTGCGATGATGGGCGACATCGGCGTGAAGGTGACGCTGAACGCGCTGACCGGGAAGGACTTCGACAACGCCCGCGACAGCGGCAAGTTCGACTGGATCATCATCCGCAACGGCACCGAACTGATCACCGTGGTGCAGAACACCGCCTCATTGGCGCCCACCGGTCCGACCACGTCGAACCACCACAAGGGCAACGACAAGGGCGAGCTGGATCTTCTGCCCTACGAGCAGGATCTGGTCGATACGGTCAACAAGTTCATCGCCAGCCGCGATCCGGCCGAGCGTCAGAGCCTGATGAAGCACTACCAGAATGTTTACACGACCAATCTGGACGGTATCGGCCTCACGGCCTATCCGGGTGCCCTGATCGTCAACAAGCGGTTCGCCAACATTCCCCCGGGCGCGCCGATCTTCATGTACAACTGGGCTGAAGACAACATCATCCGTGAACGCGTCTTCGTTCCGAAAGACAAGCAGATCAACGCGGAACTGCACCCGAACACGCTGCCGGGCAAACCGGGCGACAAGGGTCCGATCACGGCCAACTGAGGCCAACCCTCTTGCTCCGGCGGGCGCCTTGCTCGCCGGAGAACCCCGGACCGTGCCTTGCGGTGATGGACTGGCCCCGCGTCAGACCCCGCAGCCCCCTTGATCCATTCCCCCAACAGAGGTGAGCCATGCTGCGTTTTCTGGCCATCCGCCTCGCTCAGGCCATTCCTGTGCTGATCGTGATGTCCATCATCACCTTCATCATCATTCAGGCCCCGCCCGGCGACTATGGCGACTTCATCCGCACCAACATGATCGTGCAGGGTAATGCCACGGTCGAGGCGGCGGATGCAGCGGCCAAGGCGTATCGCGAGACCCATGGCCTGAACGATCCCATGGTGATCCAGTATCTGCGCTGGGTCTGGGGCATCGTCAGCCGTCTCGATTTCGGTGAGAGCTATCTGTACAACAAGCCCGTGCTGGACGTGATCGAACAGCGCCTGCCCAAGACCATCCTGATCGCGCTGACCTGCCACATCCTGGCGTCGTTGCTGGGCATCAGCTTCGGGATCATCGCGGCCGTCAAGCAATACACCTGGATCGACGTTGTGCTGTCCTTCGTGGCCTTCCTTGGCATGACCATCCCGCGCTTTCTGGCGGCGCTGCTGATCTTGTACATTCTGGCCTACAAGCTGAACGTGCAGGAAATCGGCTCGTTCTTCTCGACCAAGTTCGGCGGGCAGGACTGGTGGCTGGGTTGGTTCCAGTTCAACTGGGCCAAGGCGTGGAATCTGGTGCAGCACGTCTGGCCGGTGGTGGCCGTGGCGACGATCGGGGGCTTGGCCTACAACATGCGCGTCATGCGGGCCAACCTCTTGGACACGCTGAACATGCAATATGTGGAAACCGCCCGCGCCAAGGGCCTGTCCGAAAGCAAGGTCATCCTGCGCCATGCCGTACCCAATGCGCTGCATCCGCTGATTGCCTATCAGGGCGTCGTGCTGCCCTACATGATGACCGGCGAGATCGAGGTGGCCATCGTCTTCGGTCTTGCCACCATCGGCCCGGCCATCGTCGGATCCATGGCCATCGGCGATGTCTTCGTGACCGCCTCGCTGTTGCTGGTGCTGGGGGCGACCCTGATCGTCGGCAATATCATCGCAGACGTGCTGCTGGCCCTGTTGGACCCGCGCATCCGGGTGGGGAATGACGCATGAGCACCATTCACGAAGGCGAAGCCGCCGACGAGCGGATCTCGACCGGCAACACCAAGAACCAAAGCTATCGGGCCCTTGTCTGGCGGCGCTTCCGCCGGTCGGTTCCCGGCATGGTCGGGCTGACGCTGGTGTGCCTGTTGCTGCTGACGGCGATCTTTGCCGAGTTCGTGGCCCCGATGGACCCGAACCAGCCGACCGCCTCGTTTGCCCCGCCGGATCAGGTGTCGTTCTACACCAAGGACGGCTTTACGTTGTGGCCGGTGGCCTATTCCATCGTGGAAGGCACGGCACTGGACCCGGTGACCTTCCAGCCGCTGACCGGCCCCGATCTGGACCATCCGCGCCATCTGGTGCTGCTTGGCAAGGGCGCGCCCTATCACCTTTGGGGTCTGATCCCGCTGGACCGGCATCTGTTCGGGGTTGAGGATGGTACGCCGCTGCACCTTCTGGGCACCGACAAGCTGGGCCGTGATATCCTGTCGCGCGGCATCTTCGGCAGCCGGTTGACTCTGATGATCTCGCTGGTGTCGATCACGCTGATCACCATCATCGGCACCTTGCTGGGCATCACCTCGGGCTATATCGGCGGCAGATTTGACATGTGGTTTCAACGATTTGTGGAAATCATCCTCGCCTTCCCGCAACTGCCTTTGTACCTGACGCTGACCACGCTGATCCCACCGACCGCGCCAAGTTCGGTGTTCCTCAGCTTCGTCATTCTGGTGATCGTGGGCCTGGGCTGGGCGCAGCTTTCCCGAGAGGTGCGGTCGAAGACCATGTCGATGGCCCGGGTGGATTATGTGCGGGCGGCGGTTGCTGTCGGTGCCTCGGATGGGCGGATCATCACCCGCCACATCCTGCCCAACGTGCTGAGCCATGTGATCGTCGCCGTGACCTTGGGCATCCCGTCGATCATCCTGCTGGAAAGCTTCCTTGGCTACCTGGGCTTTGCCGTGAAGCCACCGCTGATTTCCTGGGGGCTGATGCTGCAGGATGCGGGCACTCTGGGGTCGATTGGCACCCATACCTGGATCCTGTCGCCGGTGGGCTTCGTTCTGGTCGCCGTGTTCTCGTTCAACTCGCTGGGCGATGGCCTGCGCGACGCTGTAGACCCGTATTGAGGTGCGCGATATGACCGCTAACGACGTGGTAATTGACGCCCAGAATGTGGGTGTGACGTTCAAGGTGCTGGGCGGCGAGGTCGAGGCCGTCCGGAACGTGTCCTTCACCCTGCACAAGGGCCAGACGATTGCGTTGGTGGGGGAATCCGGCTCGGGCAAGTCGGTGACGGCGCGGGCGATCATGCGGCTGTTGTCCAAGCGGGCAAGGGTCTCGGATGCCACCCAGATCATGTATGACGGCAAGAACATGGCCCGCCTGCCGCAAAGCCAGATGCGCTTTCTGCGTGGCAACCGTCTGTCGATGATCTTTCAGGAGCCGATGAGTTCCCTGAACCCGGTCTACAAGGTCGGCACTCAGCTGGCCGAGGTTCTGCGGATTCACAACAAGATCAGCAAGGATGCCGCCTGGAAAAGGGCGATCGAACTCTTGGCCGAAGTGCAGATCCCCGACCCGGAAAGCCGCATCAACCAGTATCCACACCAGTTGTCGGGCGGCCAAAGGCAGCGTGTGATGATCGCGATGGCCTTGGCCAACAACCCCGACGTGCTGATTGCGGATGAGCCGACGACGGCGCTGGATGTGACGGTTCAGGCGGAAATCCTGAACCTGATCAAGGCGCTGAAGGCCAAGACCGGTATGGCGGTGATCCTGATCACCCATGACCTGACGGTCGTGCGGCAGTTTGCCGACCATGTCTATGTCATGCAGCACGGCCTTGTGCGCGAGGAAGGTCCGACCGAGCAGATCTTCACCAACCCGCAGCATCCCTACACCAAGCGCCTGCTCGGTGCCGAACCCAAGGGCCGCGCCAATGCGCTAGAGGTGGGGTCGGAGTCGGTTCTGTCCGGCAAGGATGTTCGCGTGACCTATACCCTGCGCCGGGGCGGGGCGTTTCGTGGCACCTATTCCAAGCTGCAGGCGGTGGACGGGTTGTCGCTTGACCTCAAACGTGGGGAAACCCTTGGTCTGGTGGGGGAATCCGGCTCTGGCAAGACCACCTTCGGGCAGGCCTTGCTGCGGCTGAACACCCTGAACGGCGGCGAGGTTACTTTTCTGGGCCAGCGGATCGAGGCCTATGACCGCAAGCAGATGAAGCCCCTGCGCAGCCGGATGCAGATCGTGTTTCAGGATCCTTTTGCCAGCCTCAACCCCCGCATGTCAGTGCGTCAGATCATCGAGGAAGGCCTGATCGTCAACAACATCGGCACGGGGTCGAAAGACCGTATCGCCCGCGTGGAGAAGGCGCTGCGCGATGCCGGGATGCCGGACACCATCCTGAACCGCTTCCCGCATGAATTCTCTGGCGGGCAGCGCCAGCGACTGGCAATTGCCCGGGCGATCGCGATGGAGCCGGAGTTCATTCTGCTGGACGAGCCGACCAGTGCGCTTGACCTTTCGGTGCAGGCGCAGATCATCGACCTGTTGCGCAAGCTGCAGAAGGATCGCGGCCTGTCCTATCTGTTCATCAGTCACGACCTGAAGGTGGTGCG
>NZ_CBBQHX010000025.1:0-68323 GCF_964946895.1 Stagnihabitans sp.
ACATTAAACCTTTCGGGTGGCTGCGCTGAGTTTTGAGTCCCAACCAGAAGTGGCTCATTCGCGGACTTCGTTTCCAGTGGGAGTAGACCGATGCGACGCGCCCCACATCGCAATGCGCCCCTCGCGTTCCGCCCCGTGCGTTGTAGTTGTGCTTTGCGGGTTTAGAGGATCGTACTGACCGGTCGAAAAAAGTGACATAACATGGATTATCGGATAATCGAGGATGCGCGGGTGACGTCTGGGCTGAAGTGTTGCTTTGTCGGAAGAACATTGACTTGCCACAAGCAGAGCCAATGTGCCTCGCGTTAGCGTCACCTCTGTCCCGAACGCCGCCGCTGGATCGCGCGTTGACGTGACGGCTTTGTACTAGGCCGGAATCTTCCATTTCAACGGTGTGACGTAGACGATGGTCTCACCAACGTTGACCATTACTTCGCCGTCCTGAATATTGATTTGCAGCTTCATCGCGCGGCTTGCCAGCCTTGCCAGTTTCGAAGTGTCTTTTTCGGAAAAACACGTGACCTGAAGATTTTCAAAACGGGTGGTACTGGCCTTGATCTTGTCCCACCACATGTCGGCCGTCCTGCCGCCATAGGGATAGACGATGACCTTTTCCGCTTTACTACAGGATTGACGCAGCACTTTCTCGCTGGGAAGTCCAAGGGCTACCCAGACATCGAGCTCGCCGCTCATGCTCTTTTGCCATATGTCCGGCTCTTCGTCCGTCGATATGCCCCTCGTCATTTCCAAACTTTCATGGGCATTCAGCGCGAAAGCGATGACGCGCAGCATCAGCCGTTCATCCGTTTCCGACGGATGCTTGGCGACCGTAAGTTTATGGGTCTCATAGTAGTGACGGTCCATGTCCGAGACCGAGAGTTCGACTTTGTAGATGGTGGCATTTTGCGCCATGACTTGTCCCAAAGCTTGAAAGAGCGACAGTGTTAATGAATGCGGTGCCCCTTTGAAAGCAGATAACAGGCGGCTGGGCGGTGAGACGTTGGTGCAACGCTTCCCAAGCGGAAGGTCTGCGATGCCTGCTTCGTGCTTTGCCAACTGCGATTTGTCAGCGCTGTTCATCCTTGGACACCGTTTGCGACCTGCATGCCAAGATCAGAAAGCTGGCGGTGGGCCATGATTTCTTTGCGAGAAACCTCAAGCCTTGGGCCGGGAAGCAAGACGGGGCACAATCGAACTTAACAACCCCGCGCTGTCGGTTAGGGCGCGGCGCGAAACGTGAACCGTTGCGGGTTTGCCTGATGCCGTTTGATGTGGGTTACGTGGCTACGGGTTCAGTTTCCAGAGCGGCGCGGACCTTTGCTTCGGCTTTGCGGGCGGGATATTCCCGAAGTACTCGAGGAGGCAGCGGTTGTGGAGCCCGTCGACCCACTCGAGCGTTGCACATTCGACCACCTCCAAGCTACAGCCGCCGCGGCCATCTCAAACTCCTGCTTGCAGAACAAGCGTGATGCGGCCGCCACCTTTTGGACCATTCGCGATCTCAAGTCTTGCACCAAACCCGGCAAGCAGTCTTTCGGCAATGGGCAGTCCAAGGCCAAGGCCGCGCAGCTTGGTCGTGACGAACGGCACCGGAGCGGCTCCGGTCATCGCGGCAGGAAACCCTTTCCCCTGATCGGTGACCGCCAGACGCACGCTTCCTTTCTGCCCAAGACCTCGGATGACAATTGCCCCGCCCTTGGGCATGGCCTCGATGGAGTTGGTCAGAACATTCTCCAGCACCTGCATGAAATGCGGAGCCACGAGATAGGCGACAAGGTCAGGTTCCAGATCAAGATCGAAGGTAACAGCCGCCCTGTCGGCACGTGGTGCGATACGGGCCACAGCCGCTGGAACAAGCGGCGCCAGAGGGATGGAGCTGGCTTGCCCCTGATCAGAGCCCGCGAACTCCAAAAGGTCTTTCACATGGCGGTCGATGCGATCAATCTCTCCGGTGATTTCAGCCACGGTGTCGTCGGCCAGTCCGGGCTGAGTGAGTTGCAAAAGCTCAGCCGAGGACCGGATCGAGGCCAATGGATTGCGCAGCGAATGTGTCACCGCTGCCGCCATCTGTCCCAGCGACGCCATCACGGACAGGCTTTGCAATTCAGCCGTCTGCGCATCGATCTTGTGCGTGGCACGTGTCGCAGCCCCATAAAGGGCCGCGATGATGACAAGGCCGGACAGGGCTGCCGCCGCCCAAACGATTAACTCCACGTCCATCAGAACCTGCTGCAAAGAACTGGCATCGCGGTAATACTCCACAACGCCGACAATGCCTGCCGGGCTGGTCAACGGCAGATACGCCTCGATCACTCTCCCATCGCTTGGAAATGGGCTGGGCAGTTTTGCATCCGGTGTGTCGCCAATGCCGCTGTTCAGAGACGTGCTGAACTGTCCGGTCAAAGCCAGGTCCAGATCATCTGTCTCCTGCGGCACTGTGCCAAGCAGGCTTTTGTCGGTAGAAAACCGGATCACCCGGTCAGGCCCATAAATATTGGCCCGCAAGAGCCCCGGCAATGATACGATATGGCGCGAAAACGATGCAAGCGCCGCTGTCCCTTCGGGTTTCATCAGCACGTCTGCACTGCCCTCGGCCTTCAGGATCGAGTTCAGGAACTCCTGCAACACGGTCCCCTCGCGCGCGATCATCTGTTGTGCCACATAGCGCGACAGCGCCAGAGCCAGACCCGCATGGACCAAAACCACCGTGGTCAGCGTGACCATCACCACCCAAAGGCGGAGGTTGAACCGACGCTCCATCGCCTATCCCGTATAATAGTCGCGCTTCAGACCGAATTTCTCCATCCGGTAGCGCAAGGTATCGCGCGTGATCCCCAAGGCCGCCGCCGCATTGGTTACATTCCCCGCTTGGTCGCGCAAGGCGGCGACGATCAGGGTGCGTTCCACATCTGTCAGGCCATTGTCAGAAGGCGCCTCGATTGGCGCGGCCAGCCCAAGGTCGCGGGGTTCGATGCCATCCCGCGGGCAAAGGAAGGCGGCCTGCTCCAGCATGTTGCGCAACTCGCGGATGTTGCCGGGCCAAGTATGGCGCAAAAGCAGTGCCTGCGCCTCGCGGGTCAGGTAGAGTTTGGGACGGCGCAGGCGAACTTGCAGATCGGCCAGCAGGGTTTCGGCGATCTGCAGCACATCATGGCCGCGCTGGGACAGCGGGGGCAGTTCGATGGTCACATGGGCCAACCGATAATACAGGTCAGCGCGGAACCGGCCGTCCTTGACCATCGCAGCCAAGGGGGCATTGGTTGCCGCAATCACGCGCAGATCCACCGAACGATCCTCAACCGCGCCCAGCATGCGGATACGGCCCTCTTCCAACACCTTCAAAAGCCGCGCCTGATGTGCCGGGGCCAGGGCCGCCACCTCGTCGAGAAACAAGGTCCCGCCATTGGCCGCCTCGATCAAGCCCAGCCGCCGCGCTTCGGCGCCCGGATAGGCGCCGCGTTCATGGCCGAACAATTGGTCGTCAATCATGGCATCGTTCAATGTGGCGCAATTCACCGCGACAAGCAGTTCAGCCGCCCGGGCACCACCAAAGTGGATGGCGCGGGCCACCAGGTCCTTGCCAGTCCCCGTCTCACCCAAGATCAGGACCGAAGGTGCAGGGCCCGGACCTTCAGCCGCGTGCAGGGCACGAATGCGGCGGTGGATCTCACCCATTGCGGGGGATGTACCCACCATGCGGTCCAGCCCCGCCGCCGCCTTGTCGAGGCTGTTGAGATACCGCGCCGCGCCCTCGCGCCGGGCCTGTTCCATCATGCGCTGCGCGATCAGGCCAATCTCCTCAAGCGCAACCGGTTTGGTCAAGTAGTCATCCGCCCCGGCTTTCATGGCGTTGACCGCCAAGCCGACCCCACCATGTGCGGTCATCATCACGATCTTGGTCCAAGGGTCCAGTTTGCGAACCTCGTCGATCAAGGACAGGCCCAGACCGTCGGGCAGGTTATGGTCCAGAAAGATCAGGTCGGGGTGCAGATCGGCCCACATCTGCCGCGCCTGCGCGAGGGTTGGCACCAGCTCGGCCCTGTATCCCCGCGTGGTCAAGAACGTGCGAATGTTGCGGCCAAGGATCGGCTCGTCTTCCACCACCAGAACCAGCGCGCTCATGGCCTTGTCTGACTTGGCATCGGGGTCCTTTGGGCGGGCGGAAAACAACATGCGCAGGATACCGTCAAAGGGATTTGGGGAAAGCGGAAAATGAAAGGGACACGCAAGGTCAGGTCAAGGGCAATCTCAAAACACAGGGGGCCTGTCCACGCGGCAGGACAGGCCCCCATGGGACTGATCAGGGCCGATCAGATGCCCGGGCAGCGGGTGACCGGCGGGTAGTAAACGACGACCGGCGGGGGGGTCACGATCACGGTGCTGTCGGCGCCCGAGTTTTGCTTCTTTTGGCCAGCCCCAGCGCGGATATTGGTCGAAACTTTCATGTGTCTTCTCCTAGGTAAATGCGCGGTTCGCGCGGTTGATCGACGGCTGTCGATGGATGTGTCCCTTGCACAGGCTCGGGCATGGTTTCGATCTGCAGTGTCAGCCCGGTCAGGCGGGCAAGCGCCTCCGGCAGGAATTGCAGGCGAGGATGTGGGTCGTTCACCAGACGTGCGTGCAACACCATGTCCGACAGTGAAAAACTCGGCGCACGGGGGCGCTTCATCTGGTGGTTTATCATGGCTTGTAACGACGACGCGCGGGCCAGGTGGGCCGCTGCTTGTCCGGCAAAGCGGTTCAGGATGGCGGCAAGGTCGGGGCGCAGCGCCGCCGCATCGGGACAGGTGATCCTCACCCCGGCAGGCTGCGGGGTCTGGCGGCAAAGATGCAGCGCCTCGCGCTCCATCTCGGCGTAGGTGGACAGTCTGTGGGCACGCCAGTCAGCCCGACCAAGATACGAGGCATGCTCCAACCGGCGCGCGGCCTCTTCCGCTTCGGCGCGCCAAGCTTCCGGTAGGTTGGGCAGCGTTGCAATATCGGCCCAGGCTTCCGCCATATGCGGCCAGACGGCGAAACTGGCGGCGTGGGCGGCAAGTGCGGCAAAACCGTAGTCCATTGCCGCATCCAGCCGCGTCAGGGCGTCGGCCATCTCTGGGCTGATCTGGCCACCGGCGCCGAAACGCGGGCGGGTGCCCTCGACCAGCACGGAAAGGAATTCCCATATGAAATGCCGTGGCCCGGCGCAGACCCCCGTCTCGGAGTGAAACGACAGAGAGCGTTCGGCATAGTCGTAAAGCTCGGCCGTCGTCACCACGGATTGGGGCGGCAACATGGGCTCGGCGGTGGGGACGAACATCATCTGATGTACCACAATCCGAAGCCCATCTGTCACCCGGAACAGCGACGACAGCACCGGATGCAACGGGCCATCGAAGGCCTCTAACGTGGGGAGTGACAGCACCGCGATGCAAAGCCGCTCCACCTGGCCCAGCGTCAGTGGCGCGCTGATCCCGGCGCGGTCCAGATAACGGGCGCGGATGTCCGCCAGCACCGCCATCATCTCGGGCCAATGGGCCCGCATCGCCTTGAGAGCGGTCAAGTTCATCGGCTTGTCGTCAGCGTGGCGGGTGCCGGAATAGGTGCAGGCTTGCCATTCGGTTGGGCGATCCAGCCGCAAGGCGCGTGGAAAAGTATTGGCCTCGCCCACCTGCCGGTCATCGGTGTCCAGCGCCGGATGGGCGATGCGGAACACAGGCACGACCAGTTCCAGGTGGCCGGGATTCAGCGGCACCTGCAAAGCCGCCGCCACCGCCCGCGGGGCGCGCCAATCAAGCGCCTTTGCTGCTGCAGGCAGGTCCGGCGCCACGGCCTGGCGCAGAACCGGCTTTGCGGCGTGGTCTGTCAACAGGCCAATGCCGCGTAACGTGTCGATGGCCGCCGCCAGATCCTCGGGCGCAGCCATCGGGCAAATACCGGCGGGCACGAAAGGCTGCCCGGCGGCCAGTGCATCGGCCAGCGGCGCCAATGGCGCCTCATCAAAGGTGATCACCTCAGAGCCGTAATAGATCGTCGGTACCCCGCCCCGGTCTTGCAACACCACGCGGCGCGGCAGGCTGACATGCAGCAGGCCTTTCGCGTCTGGGGTGGGTTGCGCATTCATTGGGGGCACCTGATTCGGTTTTGGTGACGCCGGTTTAGGCCTGCAGAACCACTGGGCGCAAAACCCTGCATGACCTCTGGGTCTTGCCCCATCCCACTGGGGGATATGCCCCACTTGGGCAGAAACCTCGTCAAACCAGACCAAAGGGCGCACTGCGCGCGCGCCAGGTGCTTGCCCCCTGCCGCCAAAGCCAAGCAGGTCAGGGCAAAGCAATTCCACGGATCAAAATGCGCCTGACAGCTGTCGAAATCCTCCAGACCTCTGCCATGGATTGCGGCCCCGCCGCATTGGCCAGCCTGTTGGCGAGCCTTGGCCGGCCCATCAACCTCGGCCAGCTGCGCGATGCATGCCAGACGGATCTGGATGGCACCTCGATCGACGTGATGGAACAGGTGGCCAACCGTCACGGCCTGAACGCCGCCCAGCAGATGCTGCCCGACGACCGGCTGCCTTGGCACCTTCCCGCCCTCGTCGTCGTGCGGCTGCCCGATGGTGCCCCGCATTTTGTCACGGTCTGGCGCAAGTTCGGCCCGTGGTTGCAGGTCATGGACCCGGCGCGCGGCAATTACTGGACCCATAGCGCCCACTTGCTGCCCACACTTCTGCGCCACAGTCTGGCCGTGCCCACGCAAGACTGGACTGATTGGGCCAAAGGCACGGCCAACCTGACGGCCCTGCGCAGGGTGGCCCGCCGCCTTGGCCTGCCCCCGGCGATGGTATCCGACACCGCCGCCGAGCCGGGCTGGTTCCCGCTGGCGGCGCTTGAGGCGGCGATGCGGCTGACCGAGGCACTGCCCAGTGGCAATGCCGCTCTCACCCGCGCCCTGATCGCCGAAACCCGGGAGGCTGAGGAGGACATTTTCCGACTGATCCCGCCGGTCTTCTGGCCCGTGATCCCCGACCCGAAGGCCACCCGCGGGGCACCAAGCCTGCTGCTGCAAGGGGTTGTTCTGCTGACCGTCCATGGACCTGCCCAAAGCGCCCGTCTGGCGCAACCGCGACGGAGCTCGTCACTGGTCCCGGCCGTCTTTCAGGGCGTCTTGCCCGTATTTCTACTGATCGGCACCGTGTTTGCCGTGCTGGGCACCCTGGCCGAGGCGCTGATCTTTCGCCGCCTCATCGACCCTGCCGGGTCCTTTCCCCTCGCCATCGCGCTGGTCGGAGGGCTTTACATCCTCCGCCTGACCCTCGGCTCTGGGACCCTGATGCTTGGCCGCCGGGTCGAGGCGCGTTGGCGTAGATCCATGCTGAGCAAACTTCTTCGATTGCCCGACCGGTGGATTGCCAGCCGCCCCTTGGGCGACCTGGCCGAGCGGGCCCAAAGCCTGCACATGATGCGGACCCTGCCCGGGCAGGTGCTGCATCTGGCGCAGTCGGTGACCGAGGTTCTGGCCTTGTCGCTGGGTCTGATCCTGTTGGCACCCTCGACCACGCCTTTCGTCGTGGGAATCTGCGCGCTGTCGCTCGGCTGGCCGTTTGTCGTCTTGCCGCTGCTGCGCGACCGCGACCTGACCCTGCGCAGTTTGGGGGCCGCGCAGGCCGGGGTGCTGATGGATGCCCTGCAGGGTCAGGCCGCCCTGCGTGCCCATCGCGGCGGCGCGGTGCTGACCGCCCGCTTCTGTCAGCTCTTGCAGGATTGGCAGGCCACGGCGCGCGCCCGCGCGACTTGCGCCGCTGTGGCTGGGGCCACGGGGCAGGCGCTGGTTCTGGTCCTGACTGCGCTTGTCATCATAACCCGGCCCAAGCTGGACCTGCTGTTTCTCTGGTGGCTTATGAAACTGCCCGACAGTGCGGCGGACCTGTCTGGCGTTTTGCGCCAAATCCCCGCGCAAGAGGCGATCGTGACCCGCGCTGCCGAAGTGCTGAACGCCCCCGACCGCCCCCATGCCGACCTGCCCTCCGCCTTGGTGGAGGCCCCGGCGCTGGGGTTCGCGCTGACAGATGCTTGTGTCACCGCCTCTGGCCATCCGGTCCTGAACGGCGTCACGCTTGCCGTTGCACCGGGCGAGGCCATTGCCGTGGTGGGCCCATCCGGTTCGGGGAAATCCAGCCTGTTGGGGCTTTTGCTGGGCTGGCATGATCTTGTGCAAGGTCAGTTGGTCGTCAATGGCCAGTCCCTGAGCGTGCCCGAACGTCATGCTCTGACACGCCGCATTGCCTGGGTGGACCCGACCTCCCGGCTTTGGGGCGATACAATCTCTGACACACCCGGGGCCCCTGCCGATGCCGACCTGCATCTTCCCCCCGAAACCCCGCTCGGGGCGGGCGGCGTGGCGCTGTCAGCAGGGGAGGGCCAGCGCCTGCGCCTTAGCCGGGCGTTTGCGCATCCTGACCCGGCTCTGGTTCTGTGCGACGAGGCGCTCCGCGGCCTTGATGCCCCGCGCCGCAGGACCCTTCTGTCCCTTGCACGGCAGCATTGGGCCGGGCGCACATTGATCTGGGTGACGCACGACGTGGCCGAAGCCATGGGTTTTGACCGGGTTGTCGTGATGCAGGACGGTCAGGTGGCAGAAGACGGCACGCCGCAAGGTCTTTTGGCGCAGAATGGCACCTTTGCAGCGCTTTGGCAGGCGCAGGTCGCGATGGAGGTGCGGATGGCACGCGATTGGCAGGCCGTTCCGGTGGAGCGTTTTCAGACGGGGGCCCATGTCCAACCTGCCACCTGAGCCCTTTGTGACCGACACTCTGCCATGGTGGCCGGACAGCGCCTTGCCACAGGCCCTGGCCCTGATCGGCGGCACGTCACTGTCCGGCCCCAATCAGGGTCCCGACTGGGTGCTTTGGGCCTGCGAGACGCTGAACCTGCAGCTTGACGCCGCGCCAATCCCGCAGGCCGACCTGCGCCACGCGCTGGGTGGTCTGGCGCCCGGTCTGATCTGGCACCCCTCAGGCCACTGCTTCCTGCTTGTGGCGCGAAAGGGTTGGCTGACAAGGGTGGACGGCGGCCGCATCCGCGCCGATCTGGATGTCATTGCCGCTACCCTATCACGCGCCCATCCCTCGCTTCTGCGGCAGGGGCGGCGGGTGGCGGCACTTGCGGGTGGGGATGAACGGCTGGCCCAAGCGCTGTGCACCGCCGCCCGGGCAGGCGACCCGGTCACCGGTCTGTGGCGCCTGCGCCCTGCCCCGTCCGGCTTTTGGCGCGCGGCCGTCCTGGCCAGCCTGCCGCATTTGGCTGTGGCCGTTCTGGCAGTGGCGTTGATCGTGCAAGGCTGCGAGGTGATCCTGTGGGCCTATCTCGGCGCGGCAACAATTGAGAGCTCAGCGCCAAATCCTCTGCCACTGATCGGCCTTCTGCTGGCTCCGGTTCTGCTGGGCCTGGGACAGAACCTTCTGGCGGAAACGCTGGCCCGGCGCTTGGCGGCCCTGCTGCGACGCAGGCTTCTTGGCGGGGCGCTGGCCCTGCCCGAAAGCGCCCTGCGAATGGATGGGCCAGAGGGGCTTTTGTCGTGCGCGCTTGAAGCGCAAGGCTTTGAGGGTGCAATGACTTCCGCCATTCTGGGTGCGCCACTGGCCATTGCCGGCACCGCGTGGGCGCTTTGGGTCCTGGCGCAGGGGGTGGTGTGGCTGGCGCCGCTCTTCCTCTTCCTCCTCGCGCTGCAACCCCTTCTGATCCGCCATTTCCTGAACTCATCCCGCCTCTGGACCAATGCGCGGCGCGTATTGAGTGCGCGGATGATCGGCTGGATGATCGGCCACCGCAGCTTGCCGCTCCTTGGCACACCCGAGGCGGTTCTGGCTTCCGAAGCACCCCACTTGGCCGCATATGCCACACACGCCGCAGCAATGGACCGGCGCAGTCTGCTGGCATTTGCGGTGCTGCCCAATGGATGGACGCTCGCAGCCCTCGTGATCCTTGCCGTCCTTGGCCTTGCAGACAATTCGGCGACAAGAGCCGTCACGCTGGGCGGCGTCCTTCTGGCTGCGCGCGGCTTTGTGGCTATGGCGGGGGTCTGGGCCAATCTGGGTGCTGCCCGCATCGCTTTCGACCAGATTGCCCCCCTGTGGCGGGCGAGGCACACGCCGCCCGCGCCAATCTATCCCCCGATGCCGCGTCCCGGCACGCCTCACCTACGTCTGCTGGCGCGACTGTTCAGGCCACTGCGCGGCTTGGACCTGGCGATCGATCTGTCCGTCCCGCCTGCCGCCCGGCTGTGGCTGACAGGTGCCTCTGGGGCTGGAAAATCCAGTCTGCTTCGCCTGCTGACCGGGGCCGAGGTGCCACAGGAAGGTGGACTCTTTACCGCCCATGGCCCTCTGTCCGCCCGCCATATGACCCGCGCCGCCGCATTGGTTCCGCAATTCCAAGACAATCACGTCTTCAACGGCTCCCTCGCGTATAACCTGCTTCTGGCGCGATCATGGCCGCCCGCACCCGCCGATCTGGCTGAAGCGCGCGCGGTGGCCGAAGCGCTTGGACTTGCCCCCCTGATCGCCCGCATGCCCGGCGGCCTGTCCACCCATCTGGGCGAGACGGGATGGCAACTCAGCCAGGGGGAACGATGCCGCCTTTTCCTCGCCCGCGCCCTGCTTCAGGGCGCGCCCGTTCTGGCCCTGGATGAAAGCCTCGCCGCACTGGACCCGATGACCGAGAGCCATTGCCTGACAGAACTGGAACAGCGCGCCGATGCCGTGGTTCTGGTACGGCATGGCTAAGCCACCGCTCTAACGCGGGAAGGGAAGTCTGACGTGTCGGCCAGGGATGCCGCGCCCTGCCCCATGCGGAGAGGTCGCAGCCCTTGCCCAACCGCAAGATCGAAGGATAGACCGCTGTGACCCTGCGCTGCCCCGCTGCTGCTGAAGTCGCATCCGGCAACTCTCTGACCCCTGCGACCCCTGCGCCCGCCGTCGACGCTCGTTCCTTTTGCTGCCACGCCGGCCAGTCGGAGCGCCCAATTGAGTGAACAGTTTTGCTAGATGCCGTTGCGCTGACCGTCGTTGGGAAAGGGTCGAACATTCAGCACTCCGGCGATTTGTGCGGCAATCGACAACAGGCGTTGGTCTTGGCCAAGCGCTCCGGTCAGTTGAAGGCCGACGGGCAGCCCGTCAATTGCCCCGCAGGGCAGGCTTAACGAGGGGTGGCCGGTGACATTGGCAAAGCCGCTCGACAGCATCTCGCTGTCCTGATCATCGACGATGACCGGGTCTTCATGCGGGGCCACGAAGGGCACGCTGGGGGCAAGAAGGACGTCAACCTGATGGAACAACCTCTCGACCCGGCAGGACAACTCGGCCTGAAAGCGACGGGCGGCGACGTAGTCGGTGGCCAGAACGCTGCCGCCTGCCTCGATCTGCACGCGGGTGCCAGGGGCATAGCCGCCGGGGTTCAGGGCCATGAGGGGGGCGTGGATCAGCGCGGCCTCGGGGCCGAGGATGGTCATCAGGGTGGCATTTGCCCGCTCCAGACCCGCGCAATCAAGGTCCACCAACGCGGCGCCGTGGTCTTGCAGACGCTGCAGGCAGGCCTGCACCACATCCGTGACCGGCTTGCCAATCGGAGTTTGCGAGAACTGCCCCGGGATCAGCCCGATCCTGATAGGCGCCTGACCCTCCGCCAGCGGCATCGGCATGCCGGCCAGACAAGCCAACGCAACGGCCGCATCTTCGACGTTGCGGGCCAGCGGACCGGCATGATCCAGGCTCCAAGACAGCGGGAAGACACCGTCCAGCGGCACAAGCCCGTAGGAGGGCTTTATTCCAACAATGCCGCAATAGGCCGACGGAATGCGGATGGAACCGCCGGTATCCGTGCCAATCGCGAGGGGGACGATTCCCGCCGCCACAGCCGCCGCCGAACCCCCGCTCGACCCGCCTGCGGTGCGGGTCGGATCATGCGGGTTGTTCGTCTGGCCGATCTCGGGGTGGGCAATGCCATAGGCGTATTCCAGAAGGTTGGTCTTGCCGAAGATCACCGCCCCCGCCGCGCGCAGTCGCGCCACGAGAGCCGCGTCCTTTGTGGCCAGGCGGGGTTCATGGACCTTGGATCCGTATCCGGTGGGCATACCCGCGACTTCGATCAGGTCCTTGATGGCGACGGGAATGCCGTGCAGCGGGCCAAGGTCGCGCCCGGCGGCGAGTTCGGCCGTCGCCTGACGGGCCTGAGCGCGCACCTGATCCGCCATCGGATTGGCGAAGGCGTTCAGCGCGGGATCCAGCCTCGCCTGCCGGGCCAGCGCCTGCTCCACCACATCGCTGGGGGTGAAGCTGCCGTTGCGGTAGCCCGTGCCGAGTTCCGTCACGTTGAGAAATGCGGTGTCCATGTCAGCCTCTGCCCAACCGGTCAAACAACCGCGCCCAGGCGATCTGGCCGGTCCGGAAGCTGGACAGGCGGAAATGCTCGTTGGGCGCGTGGTAATCCTCGTCCGAAGTAGAGAAGGAGAAGAAGATCGTCCCGACACCAAGGTTCCGGGCAAAGACCTCTCCGATCGGCACCGTGGCGCCCATGGCGACGCGCACGGGTGGGGCGCCGAGGACCTCGGTCAGAATGGTTTCTGCGGTCCTGAGGGCGGGCAAATCGGGGTCGAGTGCGAAGGCCGGCGTCCCGGGGCCTTGCTGGATCACGGTCAGCCGGAAGCCGGGGGGCAAGGCGGCCTGAAGGTGGCGCCGGATCGCCGCCACCACCTCATCAGGCACCTGACCGGGCACGAGGCGGCAGGTGATCTTGGCCGAAGCCGTGGCGGGAATGACCGTCTTGGACCCCGCCCCCGCATAGCCGCCGCTGATCCCGTTGAACTCCAACGTCGGCCGCAGCCATTGGCGGGTCAGCAG
The DNA here is from genome assembly GCF_964946895.1 of Stagnihabitans sp. NCBI lineage: Bacteria > Pseudomonadati > Pseudomonadota > Alphaproteobacteria > Rhodobacterales > Paracoccaceae > Stagnihabitans > Stagnihabitans sp. The sequence continues at coordinate 12,872 of NZ_CBBQHX010000025.1, forward strand.
GGCGGCACCGGAGGGCATGGGGTCCGGTGGGGTCGCGCCGATCTCGGCAAAATAACCCGCCGCGTCAAAGCCCACATCGCGGATCGCGGTTTCGATCAGCGGGTCGGGCGGCAGGGCGGCATCGGCGAAACCGTCCACCCGCACTTCGCCGTCGCGGTCGTGCAAACTCGCCAGAATATGCGTCAGGGCGCGGATCGGGTTCGGGGCAGAACCGCCGTGACGGCCAGAGTGCAGGTCTTTGCCTGGCCCCTCTACCACCACCTCCAGCGCCGCAAGCCCCCGGCTTGCCACGGTGACCGAGGGCAGATCGGCCCGCCACATCGCGCCATCGGCCGAGACGACCAGATCACACGCCAGCCTTTCCTTCAGCCGCGCCACGGTGGGGTGGAAATTGGGGCTGCCGGATTCCTCCTCACCCTCGATCAGCACTTTGACGTTGAGTGGCAGGCCACCTTGCACCGCCTTGTACGCTGCTGCGACCAGGATCGGGATCAACAGCGGGCCCTTGTCGTCCGAGACGCCGCGGGCATAAAGCTTGCCGTCCCGGATCGCGGGATCAAAGGGCGGGGTCAGCCATTTCTCAATGGGATCGGTGGGCTGCACGTCATAGTGGCCGTAGACAAGGATCGTCGGCGCCCCCGGCACCGCGCACCATTCTGCCAGCACGCAAGGATGGCCAGCCGTCGCAATGACCTCCACCGTCGGGAAGCCCGCGTCGCGCAACTGGCCCGCCATAAACTCCGCAGCCTCGTCGATGCCCGCCGCATAGGCCGGATCGGTCGAGACGCTGGGGATGCGGCAGAACCGGATCAGGGTGTCCAGCGCCTGCGCCTCATGCGCGACAAGCCAGTCTTCAACAGCGCTCATTTGCCGCCATCCACGCCAAGGACCTCGCCGGTGATCCAGCCGGCAAGGTCAGAGGCGAAGAACATCACCGCATGGGCGATGTCCTCGGGGCTGCCCAGACGGCGCATCGCGATGCCCTGCACCAGGGCCGCCTGCCCCTCTGCCCCCATTGCGTCCCATTGCTTTTCCGTGCTGGGGTTGGAGCGTACAAAGCCCGGGGCGACACAGTTGACCGTGATGCCGAACGGCCCCAGTTCATGCGCCAGTTGCCGGGTCAGGCCGATCTGCCCGGCCTTGGCGCTGGCATAGGCCTGAATGCCGGTCAGGCTGATGGTCCGCCCCGCGCCAGAGGAGATGTTGACGATCCGCCCCCTGCCCTGCCGCTTCATCGCCGGAGCCACGGCCTGCGCCATGAAGAAAGCACCGGAGAGGTTGACGTCGAAGATGTCCTGCCAATCCGCCGCTGAAATTTCCTCCAGCGGGCGTCCCTTCTGCCCGCGCACTCCGCCAGCGTTGTTCACAAGGATGTCGACCCCGCCGCGCTTGGCGACAATGGCAGCGACCGCCGCCTGAACGGCATCACGGTCGCCCACGTCAAGCCTCGCAGTCTCGCAGGCGGGGCCGCAGAGGCGCTGCGTTTCGGCCAAACCCTCCGTATTCACATCCAACCCCACGACATGCGCGCCGCGCGCCACGAAAGCCTGCGCCATGGCGCGGCCAAAGCCATGCGCGGCGCCGGTGATCAGGACGGTGCGCCCCTCGAAGGTGATATGCATCTCAGATGCCCTTTCCCGCGGATGCCAGTTCGACGAGGTTGTCCATCGTCAAGGCGCGCTGGCCATTTTCGATGTCCTGTATGAGGCTGATCAGCTTGGCCGTCAGCGGAGTAGGGATGCCGTGGCGGGCCGCAACCTCGACAATCGGGCCAAGCTGGGCCAGCACCTCGGTCTTGCGCTTTCGGATGGCCAGATCGCGCCAGATGCCGGAATGGGATTTCGCCGACTTGCGGTTGTGGATGACCATGTCGTTGAACGAAGCGTCGATCAGCGATTGGGGCGCATCGGGCTGGAAGGCTGCCGGGTCAAAGCCGTTGAAGGCTTCGGTCCGGATGCCCTCGGCGGCGGCCACCTTCCCGGTTTCCTGCCCCAAAAGGGTCAGCACGGGGCGCACATCGGGATTGGCCAGAACGTCGGCGATGCTGTCATTCGTCACGGCCGTGCCGAACAGCAAGGCCCCGTAAACCAGCTTGCCCCAGAGATAGCCCCAGATGTTCGGCGTCAGCACGGCCTTGGGTTCAAAGTCCTGCATGAGCCGGTGCAGGGCCTCGATGCGCGGAGTGATCGCGCCGTCCAGTTCCCCCACCACCACCGCGCCGTGGCCGGAGTAATGCACCACCCCCGGCTCCAGATAATCCGCGCCGAAGTTCACGAAACAGCCGATGGTGCGCGCTTCCCCCACAGCCTTGGCGATGATCAGCTCGTTCAGGCCGTTCTGGGCCGAGACGACGACGCCATCCTCCGCCAGATGCGGTGCCAGTGCAGCCGCAGCGCCTTCGGTATGCTGGGCCTTCACGCACAGGAAGATCAGCTTGTGCTGGCCCGTCACCTGTTCCGGCAAGAAGGCCTTGGCCTTGACCACATCCTCGTAGATCGGGCCTGCGATGCGAAAGCCGTTTGCGTTGATCGCATCGACATGGGCGGCGACCGTGTCGACGAAAATCACCTCTTGCCCCGCCCGCAGGAAAGAAACCCCCAGCGAGCCGCCAATCGCCCCCGCGCCCCAGATGACGATGGGCGAGGTCAAGACCACGGCCCTTCCATCAGGGCCCGCGTCTCGGCAATCGCCACGTCCCAGATGCGCTGCATCTCGTCATCCGGGCGTTCATAGTAGCCGCCGAAGTTGCCGTCGCCCAGCAGGGCACGGGTGGCAGCGGGGTTCATCGCCCGCATCCGCTCGAAATCCACCATCGGCTTTTGCTGGCCGGGTTGGGTGACGCCGGGCAAGCGCGTCCACGGGAAGTTCTCCATCCACGAGGCATGGGACGCGACCGGGTCAGTCTCCTGCACCGCCTTCAGCGTCAAGGGCGCGTTCCACCAGTTGTGGAACTTGACCGAGCATTCGGGATTGTCGGCCATCCATTCAATCGCAAGGCTGCCCGCCGGAGAGTTGCCACCATGCCCGTTGACCATGAAGATCCGCCGGAAGCCCTGCGCCTTCATGCTGTCCAGGATATCGCGGATGATGCGGACATAGGTCTCGACCCGGATGCTGACCGACCCCGGATAGGCGAGGAAATAGGGCGTCACGCCATAGGCCAGCACCGGAAACACCGGTGCACCCAGCGGGGCCGCCGCCTCCAAAGCCACGCGCTCAGCCAGAATGGAATCCACCGACAACGACAGGTAGGCGTGTTGTTCGGTGCTGCCCAGTGGCAGGATCGCCAGATCGTCGGTCTTGAGGTAATCCTCGACCTGCTGCCAGTGCATCTCGGATATCTTCATGAAGCTTCCTTTCTTGGGTCGATCAGAGCGATCGCGTCCGCCAGGGGGCTTTGGCTGGCGGCGGTTGGGCTCAGCAGCGGCATGACAAGACGGTCAATGTCGCCCGGGTCGGGAATGTGGCGGTATTCGATCCGGAGGGCGCCAGGTTTCGCCATTGCGGCCGCGGCATCCGCGCCCGTGGCCAGCACGACCACGTCACAGTCAGCCAAAAGCGCCGCGATGCCCGCGTCTTCCAGATTGGCCGCCACGATATCGCGGACATGCGCCGCAAAGCGCCGCACCCCCAGCGTCAGCACCGGCAGAAAATCGGCAAAGCGCGAGACCACCCCCACCCGCGCCATCGGGTCGATGGAAGCCAACGCCATCCGCGTCGCCTCGGACGGGATGAAACGGATGGAGAGGATCGGCACACCCGGAAGTGCCTCGGTCACCGCCGCCTGCAGGTTGGCGAAGGTCAATACCAGATCGGCACCACGCAACCGCGTGCCATGATCAGGATCAGCGGCGATCTGGTCCAGCGTCGTCGCTTCGACCACGGCATGATCGCCGACCTGCGCCGCGACACGCTCGGCATAGCTGGCGGTGGCGTCGGCAAAAAGTCCGACCATGGCAATGAACTTGCGGCGTCCTTGCGCCAGACGGGCCGCAACCCTGGCGTTGATCAGACCAGGTAGATCCTCGGGCCTGACGCCCAGACCCAAAGCCAGATCGGTGACCTGATCGATTGCCGCCCGCAGCCGCGCCCTCTCAGGCCCCGAGGCCAGGCGCGCCATCGGCGAATCAGCGACCAGCGTGCCGGAACCAGAACGAGTCTCGATCAGCCCGGCTGCCTTCAGCTCGGCATAGACCTTGGCAACCGTCATTGGCGACACATCAGCCTGCAGGGCCATGTCGCGGACGGACGGAAGGCTAGCGCCAATCGCCAGCTCTCCAAAGGAAATTCCGTCTTCGATGGTGCCTTTCAACTGCTGGCGCAGCGACAAGCTTAATTTTCGATCAATCTGAACCTTCAAGACCATCTCCGATTGATACACTATTGTAGTACGCTTTCACAACGATCTGCCCTATAATTCAACAGTTAAGGGTCATTTTCAACAGAAATACGCGAAAACTGTATTGTTGACAGAATTTTATTCTCGTGGGACGCTGCATTCCAGTAGAACACTAACGAAGAAATTTGGAGGTTATTCACATGAAAATAGTGTCACTCGTGGCCCTTGCGGCGGCGCTTTTGGTCAGTGGGAGTCTTGCCGCCAATGCAACGGACCGGGGCGGCGTGATGACCTATGGTCGCTACGCCGACAGCATGTTCCTCGACCCGGTTTTGAACGATGCGAACGTCGATATCTGGGTGCTGTCCAACATCTATGACACACTTCTTTTGCCGACGGACGATGGGCAGGGCGTGCAGGCCGGCCTCGCGACCGACTGGAAAGTGTCGGATGATGGCATGACCGTCACCCTGAAACTGCGCAAGGACATCAAGTTCTCGGACGGCTCGCCCATCATGCCGTCGGACGTGGTCTGGTCGCTGAAGCGTGCGGCCAAGCCCGACAACGGCATCTGGGGCTTTCTGGTCAGCGCCATCAAGGACGTGACCGGCGCCGATGACGGCACGATCACCATCAGCCTGAATCGCCCGGACCCCTCGATCATCCCGGCGCTGACCGTATTCAACACCGCCATTATGCCCGAGAAGCTTTTTGAAGCTGCACCCGGTGCGACCGACGCCGACAAGGCCAAGGCCTTCGCCGAACACCCGGTTGGCTCCGGCCCCTTCATGTTCGACTCGTGGGAGCGTGGTTCGACGATGAAGCTGGTCAAGAATCCCTACTACTGGGCGCTGGGTGACGACGGCAAACCCCTGCCCTATCTGGATGGTGTCACCTTCGAGGTGATCCCGGACGACGCCACCCGCATCCTGAAGCTGCAATCGGGCGATTTGGATGGGGCCGAATTCATCCCCTACGCCCGCGTGGCGGAGTTGAAGACGGCCGACAACCTGAACATGGACCTCTTCCCCTCCACCAAGATTGTCTATCTGCCGCTGAACGTGCGCCCAAAGATTGATGGCGTGGACAACCCCTTGTCGAACCCCAAGGTGCGCCAAGCCCTGAACTATGCGACCAATAAGGACGCAATCATCCAGATCGTCACGCAAGGCGTTGGCACGCCGATGAAATCCTTCATGTCCTCGGCTACGCCGCTGAATTCGGGGACCGGCGCCTTGTTCCCCTATGACCTCGACAAAGCCAAGGCGCTGATGAAAGAGGCGGGCTATCCGGACGGTTTCTCGACCAGCCTCATGGTTCTGGCGGGCAATCAGGATGACCTTGGCATCGGCACCGCCGTGCAGCAGATGTGGGCGGCCATCGGCGTCAAGCTGGAGTTGAAGCAGGTCGACAACGCCACCCGCACCGACATGTACCGCAATGGTCACTTCGCGATGCAGACCTCGACCTGGACGGACGACATCGCCGACCCGAGCGAGATCACCTCGTACTTCGCCTACTCGCCGACCATCGAAGCCCAGCATTCCGGCTGGAAAAGCGACGAGGCCGACAAGCTGTTCGAAGCCTCGCAAAGCGAGCGTGATCCGGCCAAGCGGGCCGCACAATATGCGCGCATCCAGGAAATCTACAACACCGACGGGCCTTTGATCTACCTGTACGAGTCGCCCTATCCGGTCGCCTTGAACAAGAAGGTTAACGGGTTCATCCAGATCCCGCTCGGCAACAACATCTTCCGCGCCGCTTCGCTGACCAAGTAAGCCTTGCCCGGCCCGAGGTGCCGCCTCGGGCCGGGTTTTCCTTTTCGGATCGGAGAGCCCTTGCCTTGTCGATGTCCCTTTTCCTGCTTCGGCGATTGCTGCAACTGATCCCGACCTTTGCCTTCATTCTGGTGGTGGTGTTCGTGCTGGTACGACTGCTGCCAGGCGACCCCACCAGCGCCATTCTGGGCGAACATGCCAAAGATGCGGACGTGGCCCGGATCAACCACGAACTTGGACTAGACCAGCCGATCCCCGTGCAATTCCTGCTGTTCCTGAAATCGGTGGCGCTCGGCGACCTTGGCGCTTCGATCCAGTTGAAAGTCCCGGTCACAAGCCTGATCGCACAGCGGTTGCCGGTGACGGTGATGCTGACAGTGATGGCCGCCCTGATGGCTGTCGTGATGGCCGTTCCTTTGGCCTTCATCGCGGCCTTGCGCCGGGACGGTGCGACGGACAGCAGCATCCGCGGGGCGTTTCAGATCGGCCTGTCGATGCCGGTGTTCTATCTTGGGCTGATCCTGTTGACCGTCTTCGGCGCCCGTCTGGGCTGGTTTCCGGTCGGGGGGTATGGCGAGGGATTTTTCGACCACCTCTATCATCTGTTCCTGCCCGCCTTCAGCCTTGCGCTAAGCCTCGCCGCTATCCTGATGCGCAACCTGCGCGCGTCCATCATCGGGGTGGTGGATGCGGAGTATGTGGTCTTTGCCCGCTCCAAGGGCATCGCGCCCTTGATCATCCTGGTGCGGCACGTGCTGCGGTCGGCGCTGATCTCGACCGTGGCGCTGTTCGGCCTGTCGGTTGGCACCCTTCTGGGGGGCGCCGTGATCACCGAGACGGTTTTCGCCATCCCCGGTGCGGGCCGGTTGATGATCGACAGCATCTATGGCCGCGACTATCCGGTGGTTCAGGGCATGACGATGGCCTTGGCCGTGGTCGTCTCGCTGACCTTCTTCCTGACCGATGTGGTCGAGGCCTGGCTTGACCCGAGGGTCTCCCGATGAGCCGCCTCAAGCTTCCAAGGCCGCTGATCATGGGGGGCATCCTGATCGGCGCCAGCATCCTGCTGGCCACCTTCCCGCAGCTTTTTGCCCCATATGACCCGGTGGCGATGGACTACAACGCCCTGCTGCATCCGCCCTCCTGGGCGCATCCTATGGGCACCGACAACTTCGGCCGCGATGTCCTGAGCCGGGTGATCCACGCCTATACGATCGACATGCAGATCGCGTTCTTCGGCACGATCTTCTCCTTCGTCTTCGGCATCATCATCGGCGCGGTGGTCGGCTATGCCGGAGGTGCCGCCGATGCCGTTTTCGGCCGGATCGTCGATGCCGTCATCACCTTCCCCTTCCTCGTGCTGGTGATCGCCATCGTCTCGGTCCTCGGGCCGGGGCTGGTGAACATGTACATCGCCTTGGCCGTCGTGGGCTGGGTGTTCTACGCCCGGATCATCGCCGCCGAGGTCAAGGTGCAAAAGCGGCTCGACTATGCCGACGCGGGCCGGGCGATGGGATATACCCCGCTGCGGATCATCTTCCGTCACTTGCTGCCCAACGCCATCACCCCGGCCATTGTCTATGTGGTGACCGACATGGCGCTGGCGATCCTTCTGGGGTCGAGCCTTGGCTACCTTGGCCTTGGCGCGCAGCCTCCGGCGGCGGAATGGGGGGTGCAGATTGCCGATGGCAAGAACTTCATGACGACCGGCTGGTGGATTTCCGTCTTCCCCGGCATCGCCATCGTCATCACCGGCCTCGGTTTCAGCCTGATCGGCGATGGCCTTGCCGAAGTGTTGAGGACGCGCAAATGACCGCCCCCGCGCTGCAGGTCAGCAACCTGACCACCACCTTCGGCCACCATGGCACCGCCGTGACGGCGGTTGACGACATCTCGTTCACCGTCATGCCCGGCGAGGTTCTGGGTCTGGTGGGCGAATCCGGATCCGGCAAAAGCGTGACCCTGCGGTCGGTCATGCGGCTCATGCCGCAGCATTCCTCCGTCACCGGGCAAGTGCTGTGGCACGGCAGCGATCTGATGACGATGACCGAACCCGAATTGCGCAAGGTCCGTGGCGGCGAGATTTCCATGATCTTTCAGGAACCCACCACAGCCCTGAACCCCGTCCTGCCCGTCGCCGTGCAGATCGAAGAGAACCTGCGCGCCCACACCGCCCTGTCCAAGGCCGAGCGGGCCAGGCGCAGTCTGGAGCTGATGGACCTTGTCGGCATTTCCGATGCCAAACGGCGCTTGACCCAGTACCCGCACCAATTCTCCGGCGGGATGCGGCAGCGGGTGATGATCGCCATCGCCTTGGCCAGCACGCCGAAACTGCTCTTGGCGGATGAGCCGACAACCGCGTTGGATGTGACCATTCAGGACCAGATCCTGAAGCTGATCCTTGACCTGCGGGACGAGCTGAAAATGAGCGTGGTTCTGGTGACCCACGACCTTGGCGTGGTGGCTGCCACCTGTGACCGCATGGCCGTGATGTACGCAGGCCGCATCGTCGAAAGCGGCCCGGTGGCAGAGGTCTTCGGCCAACCCAACCACGCCTACACCCGCGGCCTTCTCGGATCGGTCCCGCGCAGCGGCACCGAGCGCAGCCCGCTTCTGTCGATCGAGGGGACGCCGCCCGGCCTGATGAGCCGCCCGACCGGTTGCGCCTTCCACCCGCGCTGCGTCTTTGCAACCGACCGCTGCCGCAGCGAAAGCCCCGCATTGCAGGCCATGGCCCCCGGCCACGACGCCGCCTGCTTCCACAGTGACCGCGTCAAGGCGGCAGGATTGGCCGGATCATGACCGAGGCTTTGCTTTCCGTCCAAAACGTGGCCAAGGAATTCCCCCTGCCCCGCAATCTGGTCCAGCGCCTGCGCGGTGCGCCGCGCCAAGCGGTGCATGCCCTGAACGGGGTCAGCCTTGAGGTAATGCGCGGCGAGACTTTGGGCATCGTCGGCGAAAGCGGTTGCGGGAAATCGACCCTCGCCCGCTGTCTGGTGCGATTGCACGACTGCGACGAGGGCCGCGTTCTGTTCGGTGAAACCGATATCGCCACCCTCTCCGGCCCCGCCCGCCGCGCCTTCAACGCGCGGGTGCAGATGATCTTTCAGGACCCGTACAGTTCCCTCAACCCCCGCATGAAGGTGCGCCAGATCCTGACCGAGGCGCTGTCCGTCCACAAGATGCGCCCCGCCGACCAGATCCCGGCCCGGATTGCCGAGCTTCTGGAGCTTGTCCGCCTGCCGCAGGATGCCGCCGACAAATACCCGCATGAATTCTCGGGCGGACAGCGCCAAAGGATCGGCATCGCCCGCGCCCTGTCGGTGGAGCCCGAGGTGCTGGTGGCCGATGAACTGGTGTCGGCGCTGGACGTATCGGTGCAGGCGCAGGTGGTGAACCTGCTCTTGCAGTTGCAGGAGCAGTTGCACCTGACCGTGGTTTTCGTGGCCCATGACTTGCGGCTGGTGCGCCATATCTCGCACCGTGTCGCGGTGATGTACCTTGGCAAGGTGGTCGAAGTCGGCCCGACGGAGGCGCTGTTCTCAGCCCCGCGTCACCCCTACACGCAAGCCCTGCTGGCGGCCGCCCCGGAACTCGACCCCACCCGGCGCACCCGGCGCGTGGCCGCGAAAGGCGAGTTACCCAGCCCCGTCAACCTGCCGCAGGGCTGCCTGTTCAACACCCGCTGCCCGAAGGCGTTCGATCGCTGTTTCAAGGAACGCCCAGTCCTGACGGCCAAGGGCAATCACCTCTCTGCCTGTCATTTGCCCGGATAGGCCCATGTCCTACGCCGTCTTTCAGGCCCAGATCGCCCGCATCAACGACATCCTTTGCAGCGTGAACCTGCTGTCGTGGGACGCCCGCACGGTGATGCCTGCAGGCGGTGTGGAGTCCCGTGGCCACCAGATCGCCACACTGACCAGCCTCGCCCGTGACCTTGCCACCGGCGACACCCTGCGCGGCGCCATGGACGCTGCCCGCCGCGACCCGGACCCCTTGGCCCAACGCGCCCTTGACCTCGCCGAGGCAGAGATTGCCACCCTTACCCGCATTCCCGCCGCCCTCATCACCGAACTGGCAAGCCTGAAGACCGCCGCCCATGCCGCTTGGGCGGAGGCGCGGGCGGCCAATGACTTTGCCACCTACGCTCCGCTCTTGTCCCGCATGATCGCCCTGCAACGCGAGATCGGGCAGGCCTTGGGCGCCAACCCCTATGACGCGCTGATCGGGCTTTATGAACCCGGAATGACGCAAGACCGGCTCTTTGTTCTCTTTGGACAGTTGAAGACGGCGCTTGTTCCGCTGATCGAAAAGGCCACCTCAGCCCCGCAACCCAGGACGGATTTTCTGACGCGCAGCTATCCCATCGCCGCGCAGAAGGCCTTTGCCCTGACCATCGCCGCCAAGATGGGCTATGACCTGAACAGGGGCCGTCTGGACGACTCCATCCATCCGTTCGAGATTTCCTTCACCCGGGGCGACGTGCGCATCACCAGCCGGTTCCGCGAAAACTGGCTGCCCGGAGGGATGTTTGCCCTGTGGCACGAGGCGGGGCATGGCATGTACGAACAGGGCATCTCGCCCGCGTATACCCGTTCGATATTTGCCACTGATCTGGCCAACCTTTACGCCGTGGGCGGCGCCAGCTTCGGCATGCACGAATCCCAATCCCGCCTGTGGGAAAACCGGGTGGGCCGCTCCCGCTCTTTCTGGGACCTGCATTTCCCTGACCTGCAGGCGCATTTCCCCGACCAGCTCCACGATGTGACAGCTGCCGAATTCTGGGCCGCGGTCAATCAGGTCCGCCCTGATTTCATCCGGGTCGAGGCGGATGAGCTGACCTATGACCTGCACATCATCCTGCGCTGCGAGATCGAGGCGGCGCTGATGGCGGGCGATCTGGCGGTGGCAGACCTGCCCATGGTCTGGGCCGCGAAGATGCAAAGCTATCTGGGCCGCACGGTTCCGAATGACACTTTGGGCGTCCTGCAGGACGTGCACTGGTCGCAGGGCTATGTCGGCTCCTTCCCGACCTATACGCTGGGCAACATCATGTCCTCGCAGATCTTCGCCTCCGCCCGGCAGAGGCCAGCGATTGCGTCAGGCCTTGCGGACGGCGACTACGCCCCTCTCCACGGCTGGCTGGCCGAAGGCATCTATGCCCACGGTCGCGTCTTTACCCCGGCGGAGACATTGGCGCGGATGACCGGCAGCGCCCTCGACACAGCGCCCTATATCGCCGATCTGACCGCCAAGGTGGCAGACCTCACGCGCTGACCAAGGCATCCCGATATAGCCGCAAACCCTCTGCCAGTGAGGTCATCGGGCTGAACCCCAAATCGCGCGTTGCACGGCGGTTGTCGAGCATTGCGGGCAGCGCAGGGACCGTCGTGCCGGTCAGCTTGATTGCCGCCTTCGGAAACAGGTCCTGAAAGGCCTCGACCACCCCCCGCATCGGAAGGCCGCGACCAGAGGAGATGTTGTAAACCCGTTCGGTCAGCGTCGCCTGTCCGGCGCAGAGAAGCCCGCTAACCGCATCCTCGATATAAAGATAATGCGTGATGTCGTCTGGCGTGGCTTCAACACTCACGGCGGCGCCCGACAGCCCGCCCCGGATCATCGCCTCCAGCGAGGTCGGCGTCTGGCGTCCCGGTCCGTAAATCCATGCCAGCCGAAGGGCCACGGCATCCAGATGGTGTTCGCGGACATAGCCGTGCATGGCCGCCTCGGCCGCGACCTTGCTGGCACCATACACCGTCACCGGATGCGGCAGTGTGCTTTCATCCACCACCCCAGTCAGATCACCGTAGACATCGCAGGTCGAACAGACGACGATCCGCGCAACCCCATGCCGTCTAGCCGCCTCCAGCACATGCGCCGTGCCAAGCGCGTTGATCTGCCAGATCGCCAACGGCTTATCGGCCAGAACCATCGGGCCTGAGACGGCTCCGCAATGGAAGATCGTCTGAAATCCGAGAGCCACCAGCCCGTCGACCTGCGCGAAGTCCGTCAGATCGCAGGGCTGATCCTGCCCGCCAAGATCGGAGCCCGTGACGCGGTGCCCAAGTCCGCGCAACCGCTTCACCAACGCTGCGCCAAGGAACCCTGCGGCCCCTGTCACCAGAACCCGGCCCAAGTCACGCGGCATCATGTGCCGCCAGTTCCGCCACTAGCGCCGCGGTGCTGACCTGCCGGCAATAGCCCTTGATCGCCCGGACCGAGGCCTCTTGCCGCTCGGCCGTATAGGTGGCGCAGGCGTCGGGGACCAGCGTGACCAGGTAGCCCAGGTCGCAGGCATCCCGCACCGCCGATTCGACGCATTGATCGGTCAGAAGGCCGCACAGGATCACCTGACGCTTGCCCAGACTGCGCAATAAATAGTCGATGTTGGTCGAAACAAAGACGCTGGAGGAGTTCTTCTTCACGATGATCTCATCCTCGCCGGGGGCAATGGCCGCACTCACCTGCGCCTCCCAAGACCCTTTGGCGACGTTGATTCCCGATATCTTGTAATCAAGGCTGCGGTCGCGGCCATCCTTGGTCAGGTTCTCGATCACGGCATAGATGATCTCGACGCGGGCCTCGCGCGCGGCCTGCTGCAGGGCCTGCATGTTGGGCAGGGCGCCCTCGTCAAGCCGCTGGAAATAATAGTCATATTTCGCCTTCTCTGCCCGGGTCAGCGCCTTGAAATCGGCGGCCTCGCGTTCGGTGGCGTAGTTCTGGACGTCGATGAAGATCAGGGCCGTCTGGCCCGGATCAATCGCCACGTCGCGTGTCAAAGTCTCGGCCATGCGCCCTCCTGATCCGGTGCAGATCGACTGTAAGCGCACTTGTAACAAAAGCAATACGCGTGCTAGCCTTCTACCAAACGTTACAAAGAAAGCCCCCGCCGTGATCGTTCCTCCAGCCCTGCTGCACCCAGACGATCCGCAGCCCTTTGGCGTGGAAAACGTCGGGGGCACCTCCCCCATCCTGTTTGTGTCGGACCATGCGGGCCGGGCCATCCCCAAGCGCCTTGGAAACCTTGGACTGCCGGAGGAGGAACTGTCCCGCCACATCGGCTATGACATCGGCATCCATGGCGTGACGCGCGAACTGGCCCGAAATCTGAACGCCACCTACATCTTTCAGCCCTATTCCCGGCTGGTGATCGACTGCAACCGCCAGCCCGGCAAGCCGCAGTCCATCGTGCTGCAAAGCGATGGTACGGTGGTGCCGGCCAACGCCGCGCTTACGATCGAGGCCATTCGCCAGCGCGAGGATGAGATTATGCGCCCCTATCAGGACCAGATCGACTTGACCCTGAAGGCCCGCGCCGCCTCGGGTCAGCCGACCGTTCTTTTCGCCATGCACAGTTGCACCGACCGCCTGCGCACTGACCCACGCGATCGCCCGTGGCAGATCAGCGTGATCGCCGACCGCGACTGGCGGCTTGGTACGGCCCTGGTTGAGGTTCTGCGCGCGGAAACCCGCCTCTGCGTTGGCGTGAACGAGCCCTACACTGTCAACATGGCGATGGATTACACGGTCCCCCTCCATGCCGAGGCCAAGGGCATCCCCTATGTGGAGATCGAAATCCGGCAGGATCTGATCGGCGATGCCGCGGGGCAGGCCGAATGGGCGCGGCTGCTGACAGATCTGTTTCCGATGGCCGTCGCCCGCTCCGGGCTGGTGACCGAATGACTGGCGGGCAAACAGGGGCAAGGGCTGCGCTATCCTTGCAGGACCGGGTGCGCCGCGACCTGCCGAGCTTCACCGAGGCGGAGCGGCGCGTGGCCCATGCGCTGCTGGGCGAATACCCGATGGCGGGGCTGGAGACCGTGGCCCGTTTCGCCCGCCGGGCCCAGACGAGTGGCCCCACGATCCTGCGGTTCATCAATCGGTTGGGCTTTGAAAGCTATGCCGACTTTCAGAACGCGCTGCGCACCGAAACCCAGGCCCGGCTTCAAGGCCCGTTGTCGCGCTATGACCTGCGAGGGCAATCAGATGCCACTGCCAGCGAAGGCCTGGCCTTGGCGATGCGCCAGAATATCGAGGCGGCGGCCCGCGATCTGACCCCGATCCTGCCCGCGATTGTCGAACGGCTGGCCGATCTTGACCGCAAGGTCCTGTGCATTGGCGGCAGGTTCAGCTGGATGATCGCCGGGTATCTGCACGCCTACCTGCGAGAATTGCGGCCCAATGTCCGGCTGGTCCGCGACGGCAGCGCCTCATGGGCCGACGACTTGTTGGACGTGGCGCCCGGCGATATCGTCGTGGTCTTCGACTTCCGCCGCTATCAGCGCGACGTGCTGGAATTCGCCAAGGGTGCCGTGGCGCAGCAGGCCGAGATCATTCTGGTGACCGACATCTGGTATTCGCCCATTGCCGCGTTGTCGCGACTGGTCGTGCCTTGCCCGGTTGGCATCCCCAGCGCCTTTGACAGTGGCGTGACCGGGCTTGCCGTGGTGGAGATCATCACGGCCGCCGTGATCGACGCGCTTGGGCCGGGGTCCAAGGGCCGGATCGCCCGGCTGGAAGCCCTTCGCAAACCCTTCAACCTCGGGTCCTGATCCCGCCCCTTCAAAGGTCTGCCATGCAACACGACCCGCTGACGATGTTCACCTATATGGATCTGTCCGGTCAGGTCCGCGGCAAGGGCTTTCCCTCCAGTCAGATTGCGAAGCGTCTCAAGACCGGCATCGGTTGGACGCCCACGAACCTGATGTTCACCGCACTTGGCACCATCGGCCCCAGCGTCTGGGGCGCGCATGGCGACGTGATGTTCATGGCTGACCCTGACACCGGGGTCGAGGTCGACTATGGCGATGGCACCCCGGCAGAGCGGTTCTATCTGTGCGACGTGCAGAACACCGACGGCACAGCATGGGATTGCTGCCCCCGCAGCCTGTTGCGCGCGGCGGCTGACGCCTTGCTGGCCGAAACCGGGCTGACACTGAAAGCCACTTTCGAACACGAGTTCATCTATTCCGGAGCAAACTCCCGCACCGGCGACAACTACGCGCTGGATGCGATCCGCCGCCATGGTGCCTTTGGCGAGACCTACCTCGGCGCCCTGAAAACCGCCGGGGTCGAGGTTGACAGCTACCTCGCCGAATTCGCCGCCGGTCAGTTCGAGGTTACGGTGCCCCCCTTGGACGCGCTGAAGGCCTGCGACACCGCCGTGGTGGTGCGCGAACTGGCGCGCGCGACGGCTTACCGGCTGGGGCACGGCGTCAGCTTCTCGCCTCGCGTCACGCCGGATGGCTTGGGCAGTGGCGTCCACATCCACTTCAGCCTGTGGGATCAGCAGGGCAAGCCCGTCAGCCATGACCCTGCCCAGCCCTTTGGCATCAGCACCGTTGCAGGCCAGTTCCTGTCCGGCATCGTCCGCCACATGCCGGCGCTTTGCGCCTTCACCGCGCCCACGCCGGTCTCTTACCTGCGGCTGGTGTCGCATTCCTGGACCGGGGTCTGGTCCAACGTCGGCCTGCGTGACCGCGAGGCGGGCCTGCGCATCTGCCCGACCTTCGGCACCGATCCCGAGGTCGTCGCACGTCAGTTCAACTTCGAATACCGGGCGGCGGATGCCACCGCCAACCCCTATCTGCAACTCGCCGTGATCCTGCGGGCGGGGCTGGCCGGCATCCGCGAGGGCCTTGCCGCCCCGGAGCCCACCATGGAAGAAGACCCCGAAACTATGACGCCCGAGGCCCGCGCTGCCCGCCACATCGTGCGCCTGCCCACGTCCGCCGATGCGGCGCTGGCGGCACTTGCCGCCGACCCGGTGGTGCAAGGCTTCCTGCCGCCGCGCCTGTTGCAAGCCTATATCGCCAACAAACAGGCGGAATTTGCGCTGAGCCGGGACTGGACCCCGGCGGAAATCTGCAGGCGCTATGCCGAAGTCTATTGAGGGGGTGATCTGATGGGCAAGCTGGACGGCCGAGTGGCCATCGTCACGGGGGCTGCCACCGGTCTGGGGCGCGCCATCGCCCTGCTTTATGCCGCCGAGGGTGCCGATGTCGCCATCCTTGACCGCAACGGTCCGGGGGCCGCGACCGTGGCCGAGGCGGTCCGCGCCCTGGGCCGCCGCAGCACCTCGGTTCAGGTCGATGTCAGCGACGAGGCCAGCGTCACGGCCGCCATCGCTCTGGCCATCGAAGCTTTGGGGCCGCCGGATATTCTGGTGAACAATGCCGGGATCGCGACCGTCTCGCTGCTGGAGGACATGCAGACCGCGATGTGGGACGAAATGATCCGCGTCAACCTCTCCTCGGTGTTCTTCTGCACCCGGGCCGTGTTGCCGCACATGCGGGCGCGGCAGTATGGGCGGATCATCAACATCTCTTCGCAACTGGCGCACAAGGGCGGCGAGGGGATGGCACATTATGCGGCGGCCAAGGCGGGTGTGCTGGGCCTGACCCGCTCGCTGGCTTACGAGGTGACGCGCGACAACATCGCCGTCAACGCCATTTGCCCCGGCCCGCTTTTGACGGACATGCGTCTGCCGCCCGAATGGGCCGCCAAGAAGCAGAATGAATTGGTGATCGGCCGTCAGGGCCGGGTCGAGGAGGTGGCGCCCACGGCCCTCCTCCTCGCCACGGAAGAAGCCGCCTTCTACGTCGGTGCCACCTTCAACCCCAACGGCGGGGACATCATGGTATGAACGACCTTGACCTTGCCGGGCGACTGAAACGGATTCCGACAACAATCGCCTGCGATATCCTGAAGGATGCGGCGCTTGCCGAACGTTCTGCCCGGGGTCTGATGCCGATGACGCCAGAGGCGCGGATCGCCGGACCCGTCAGGATCATCGAATTCCTTCCCGGTCGCCCGGAGATACGCCACGCTGGTTCTCCTGCGAACTTCGCAATCATCGACGGGCTGCAGCCCGCCGAGGTGCTGGTCCTTTGTGCGGGCGGTTCGATGGCCGGGGCGGTGCTGGGCGACATGCTGGCGACGCGGGCATATTGTCTGGGTGGAGGTGGCGCGGTGGTCGACGGCGCGGTGCGCGACCTCGACGGGCTGGCGCTGGCTGGTCTGCCGGTCCATGCGCGCGGAGTGGCGCCGATGGCCGCCCATGCCACGCTGGTACCCTTTGCCAGCGACAGGCCCACACGCTTTACCGATGTCACGGTGATGCCCGACGACTGGGTGCTGGCCGACCGAGACGGCGTTCTGTTCCTGACCCGGGCCTTGGTCGATCTGCTGCTGGCCCGGGCCCAGACAGCGATGGCCAAGGACGAATTCTCGCGCCAGCTTCTGCTGCTGGGTTTCCCCCTGACAGAGGTGTTCCCGCTGCCCGCCGCCCTTGTGGGCCTGCTGGATACCTTTGTGGCCGAGGGCGCGATGCCACCTGCCGAGGCCATCCGAACCGCTCTTGCACGCAAAGGTTAACTGATGCCCCTTCTGGTCCTGTCCCAAAGTCTGCGCCACGTGGCCCGTCAGATGGCCTATGGCACCCTTCCCGTCCGCGATCTGGTCGAGGCGGCCTTTGCGCAGCATGATCCGTCGCTGGACGCCTACCTGTTCCCGGCTGAACCTTGCCATTCTCCGCAACGCCTGCGTCGTAAGTTTTCTGAGCCTTTGCGCGAAGAGCATTCCTGCCGCTCTGGATGCGCAGAGCCTGCCGGTTGGCCTGCAACGGATCGGCGTCCCCAAGACCGCAGCCGCGCTGCGGGCCCTATTACGTCATATCGAACCGATCCTTGCCAAGGCTGATGTCTGGCATCCCCATCCCCAGAACAGGTGACTCATGCAACGCCCCCAAGACGCCGCCCTGACCCGCTTTGGCCGATTTGACCCCAAGCGCACCTGCCTCCTGCTGATCGACACGCAAAACTACGTCTGGAACCCTCAGGTGGCCGAACGCCACCCCTATTTCGACGAACGTCTGCGCACGGTCGTCATGCCCAACCTGCGCCGCCTGCTGGACGCCTTCCGCGCCGCCGGGGGCGAGGTCATGTACACCGTGATGGAAAACCTGACCGCCGATGGCCGTGACCGCAGCCTTGACTACAAGCTGTCGAAATTCTTCATCGCCAAGGGTTCGTGGGAGGCGAAGGTGCTGGACGCCGTGGCCCCCGGGCCGGATGAGATCGTGCTGCCCAAGACCTCCTCCGGTGTCTTCAACTCGACCAACATCGAATACCTTCTGCGCAACATCGGGATCGACACGCTGGTGGTGACGGGCTTTCTGACCGACCAATGCGTCGACCACACCCTGCGCGACGCGGCGGACCGCGGCTTCTACCCGATCTGCGTCTCGGACGGCGTCGCCACCCATACCGAGGCCCGGCACGTGACCGCCCTTTCGGCCTTCGCCGGATACTGCCGCACCATGACGACCGCCGAACTCGTGGCGGAATTGACCGTGGCTTGACCACTGGCGCCGAAGCGGAGGACGACATGAGCGAACCCAAGATCACCGAAGCGACGATAGCGGCAGCCGAACGGCTGATGGGGCTGGCCTACACGCCAAGAGAGCGGGCGCAGATGCTGGACAATCTTGAGGGGCAGATTGCACAGGCCCGCGCGCGCCGCGCTGTGCCCTTGGCCAATTCGGTCCCGATGGCGCTGCGCTTTGACCCTCGGCTGCCGGGCTTCACCATGCCGCAGGGGGCCAGCCGGCTGAAGCTGTCCTCCATTGCGACAGCGTTGCCCGTCAGCGATGAAGACATCGCGTTCGCCCCGATTACCCAGCTTTCTATTTGGATCGCCCAAGGTACGCTCTCCAGCCGCAGACTGACGCAGATCTACCTTGACCGGATTGCTGCCCTGAACCCCAGGCTGGAATGCTTTGCCACGGTGACCGCCGACCTTGCCCTGGCCGAGGCGGATGCGGCGGACGCCCTGCTGCGCGCCGGGGTTAATCTGGGGCCGCTGCATGGGATTCCCTATGGCCTGAAGGACTTGTTCGACACCAAGGGCATTGTCACCGGTTGGGGGGCGGAGCCCTTCCGAAACCGGGTGCCCGATGCCGATGCCACCATCGTCAAGCGCCTGCGGGCTGCAGGGGCGGTGTTGCTTGGCAAGACCACCGTCGGGGCGCTGGCCTACAACGACATCTGGTATGGCGGCATCACGCGCAACCCATGGAACCTGAACGAGGGGTCAAGCGGGTCGAGCGCCGGGTCCGCCTCGGCCACAGCAAGCGGGCTTTGCGCCTTTGCCATCGGGACGGAAACGTTGGGGTCGATCACCTCGCCCAGCCAGCGCTGCGGCACCACGGGGCTGCGGCCCACATTCGGTCGGGTCTCACGCGCGGGGGCCATGGCTCTCTGCAACAGCCTCGACAAGGTGGGGCCGATCTGCCGATCGGTCGAGGATACTGCCATCGTCCTGTCCGCGCTGAACGGGGCCGATGCCAACGACCGCTCCTCCATCGAGGCCCCCTTTGCCTTTGATGCCGGCAACGGGATCGCGGGCCTGCGGCTTGGCTACCTGCCCGAGGCCTTTGGCGAAGGCGCTACCGAAACTGACGACGCCGCTCTCGCCGCCGCCCGCAGTCTGGGGGTCGAGGTTGTGCAGGTTCACCTGCCCGATTTGCCCTACGGCGCACTCTTGAACATCGTCTACGCCGAAGCCGCCGCCATGTTCGAGGATCTGACCCTGTCCGATCTGGACGATACCCTGACATGGCAGGGCGACGAGGCCTGGCCCAACACCCTGCGCAAGGCGCGCTTCCTGTCGGCGGTGGATCATGTGCAACTGGACCGGCTGCGCTATCTGGTGATGCAGGCGCTGGACGGGGTGTTCGCAGAGGTTGACGCCCTGATCGGACCCTTTGCGACAGGGCCCATGCTGATCGCCTCCAACTTCACCGGCCACCCCTGCCTGCACCTGCGGGCTGGATTTGAACATCTGGGCTCCCGCAGCCCCGCATCCCTTGGCTCCGGAAAGCTGAATGCGGGCACCGCAGAGGTCGATGGCCGCCGCTTCCGCGTGCCGCAGGGCATCTCGCTCTGGGGACGGCTGTTTGACGAGGGGACGATTCTGAACCTTGGGATGGCTTTGGAGCGCGCATTCGACGTCGTCGGCCAGCGTCCGGACTTTCCGTCATAGGGTGGAATGGCAGTGTCCCGCCCGATCCCGCATGGCGCAGAAGTGACGCGGCATTGGCAGAGGCGCCTTCCATCGTCATGGACCGTCTGCAAGCGCATCTTCTGGTGGTATCAAAACCATCCGCAAACCGAACCGTCGCAAACCTCACTGTGCAGCAGCACGTCCGGGCCTCGTTTACCCGGCTCACTCGCTTGACCTGAAGGAACCCCAAACCAGCGCCTGCGACGAGAACGGGCTTTCCCTCTCCCGTCAGCACTTCCAAGCTGTCGATCCGAGAAACCCCGAACGGGCAACGCCTGAACCTCTCGCGCTGTGATTTGCTCGGTTTGAAATTGCGCAAAAACGACAGGCCCGGTCGGAGAAGCTGCTCAGTGTGTGTCGCGTCACATGAGGGAGCGCTGCGCTTTATGGGCAACGGTCAATGCTAAGGACCGAGGTTCGGCCCACACACGCTTCCATCCCTTGACCCTTGTCCGCTTCCGCGGTGGCTTTTTGCCGTGATGCATCCAGCCAGCAAGCCTTGGGATAAAACACCGGATCCGGATGACAGGTCTGCTTGGCAAATACCGAACAGGCGGTGCGATGCCCTGCCTTTGAGCTTGGTCAGATGAGGCACGGCCGCCCCCATTGCCGATGCGTTGACAGGCCAGATTTGCCGTGCTTGCATAACGACTTGACGGAGATCAGGCGTACCGCGCCCGAGGAGATGACGATGGCCGGATTTGGTCCCTTCGATTTCGACAGCAAGCAAGAGGTGCTCGACAATTCGATCCGCTACTGGAACCCGGACAAGACGCGGTTCTGGCAGAACGCCGGGATTGATCTGGTGATGGGCAAGCGCGAGGGGTATTGCATCTATGATCTGGATGGGCGCCGGCTGATTGACCTGCATCTGAACGGCGGGACCTACAACCTTGGCCACCGCAACCCGGAACTCGTGGCCTGCCTGAAGGACGCGCTCGACTATTTCGACATGGGCAACCACTGGTTCCCCTCGGTCGCACGGGCCGCCCTGTCTGAAGCGCTGATCAAGGTCAGTCCCGGCATGACCTATGCCGTCTTTGGCGCTGGCGGGGCGGAGGCGGTTGATATCGCCATTAAATCCGCCCGCTACGCCACCAAGCGGCGCAAGATCGTGTCGATCATCAAGGGCTATCACGGCCATGGTGGTCTGTCGGTGGCGACGGGGGATGAGCGGTTCTCCAAGATATTCCTGTCCGATCAGCCGGAGACATTCGTTCAGGTGCCCTTCAACGACATCGGCGCTATGGAACAAGCTCTCGCCTCCGGCGACGTGGCTGCGCTGATCATGGAAACCGTCCCCGCGACCTATGGCTTTCCGCTGCCGAACGACGGTTATCTTCCCGCCTGCAAGGCGCTTTGCGAGAAATATGGCGCCCTCTACATCGCGGATGAGGTGCAGACCGGCATGATGCGCTGCGGCCAGCTTTGGGGCTGGCAGACCTATGACATCCAGCCCGATATCATGGTCACTGCAAAGGGTCTGACCGGCGGGATCTATCCGATTTCCGCCTGCCTTTTGGGCGAACGTGCCGGTGGCTGGCTGAACGAGGATGGGGCCGCCCATATCTCCACCTCGGGCGGGGCGGAACTGGGCTGTGTGGTGGCGCACAAGGTGCTGGAAATACTGCACCGGCCTGAAACTCTTGCCTCGGTTCAGCGCGTTACCGACTTCTTCCGGGGTGCCATGGCCGACATGATGCACCGCCATGGCGATATCTTTACCGGCGTGCGCCAGCGTGGGGTTGTCTTGGGGCTGGAGTTCAACCATCCGCAGGGCGCGATGCATGTCTCGCGCGCCCTTTATGAAAACGGGATCTGGGCGATCTTTTCCTCGCTGGACAAGCGGGTGCTGCAGTGGAAACCCGGCGTGCTGCTGACGCCCGAAATGTGCGCCGAGATCATGGAGCGTTTTGAGGCCGCCATGCCCCGCGCGCGGGAGTTGATGGCGGCAGCATGACCGACTTCGACCGGCTTTCCCACGATGACCAGCTGCCGATCCTGCTGGACCTGGCCGTCAAGGCCACGGCAAACTTCGCCCTGCCGCCCGGCCTTTCGGTGCGGCTGATCAACCTGTCCGAAAACGCCACCTACAAGGTCGAGGCGCCGGATGGCCAGCGTTGGGCCCTGCGCATTCATCGCGGCGGCTATCATTCCCGTGCCGCCATCGCGTCGGAACTGGCGTGGCTGCAGGACCTGCGGACGCGGCAGGTGGTCATCACCCCCGCCCCGGTGCCGGGCCGCGATGGTGAGATCATTCAGGTCATCGGCCATCCCCGCATGTCCGAGCCGCGCCACATCGTCCTGTCGCACTGGGAAGGTGGGGCGGAGCCGGGTATCGGCGAGGACCTGTCGCGCCCGTTTGAAGTGCTGGGAGAGGCGACAGCGCGGATGCATCGCCACACCCGCGACTGGCAGCGGCCAAGCTGGTTCACCCGCCCAGTCTGGAACTTTGCCACCTCCTTGGGCGACACTCCGCATTGGGGCCGTTGGCGGGATGGCATCGGCGTCGATGCGGAAAAGGCTATCCTGTTTGAACGCACGGCAGCCCTGATCGAACGTCGCCTTGCGGCCTATGGTCAGGGTGCGGACCGGTTCGGCCTGATCCACTGTGACCTGCGGCTGGCCAATCTGCTGGTCGATGGCGGCAACGTGAAGGTGATTGATTTCGACGACTGCGGTTTCGGCTGGTATATGTATGACGCGGCAACCCCGGTTTCGTTTTACGAACACGAACCACAGGTGCCCGACCTGATCGAGTCCTGGAAGACCGGCTACCGCAGGGTCATGCCCTTGCCCGCCGTTGACGAGGCGGAAATCCCCACGTTCATCATGCTGCGCAGACTGCTTCTGGTGGCTTGGATCGGCTCGCATTCCGAAACCGAATTGGCCAAGTCGATGGGGCTGCCCTACACGCTTGGCAGCATGGCACTGTGCGACCGTTACCTGTCGGCGTTTGGCTAAGCCAAAGCTTCCAGGCTTTCCGGCAGGATTTGGCCGCCATCGACGATGAGCGTCTGGCCGGTCACGTAGGCGGCCTGTTTCGACGCGAAATACAGCGCGGCCTGGCCGATGTCAGCGACCGTTCCCAGCCGTTTCAGCGGGACGGACGCGGCCATGGAGGCCTGATAGGCCGCTCCCATCGCGATCAAGCCCTCGGTCAGGATATTGCCGGGAAGGACGGCGTTGACGGTGATGCCGTAGCGGGCAAGCTCGATGGCAGCGGTGCGCATAAAGCCCAATTGCCCGGCTTTGCTGGCTCCATAATGGGTCCAGCCAGGATAACCCGTGACTGGCCCCGTGATTGACGAGGTGAGGATGACGCGCCCCTGATCCGAGACTTTCAGATAGGGGATCGCCGCTTGCACGGCGAGAAAGGTGCCTTTGAGGTTGGTATCGGCCACCGTGTCCCATTCAGCCTCGGTCATCTCCTCCAGCCGCGCTTGCGGGAAAATCCCGGCATTGGCACAGAGAACATCAATGGCACCAAGGCGCCCGGCCACCTCAGCAAAGGCAGCGCGCAGGCTGTCGCCAGAGGTGACATCTGCCGCAACCCCGATGGCCCCGCCTCCGATCGAAACTGCTGTTGCCTGCGCCTCGGCCTCGTGGCGTGACAGGACGGCAACCTTGGCCCCGGCATCAGCAAACACCTGCGCTATGCCCCGACCGATGCCTTTGGACCCGCCGGTCACAACCACGGCCCGACCTTGCAGCGATTGCGTCATTGTCGCCTCCGTGAATGCAAAGGGGGCAGAGGTTGTCCGCTGCCCCCGGATGTCACATGCGCCTGATCAGGCCTCGTCATTGACCATATGCCCGATGTTGGCATAGCCCGTCGGATTGACGCCTTTCAGGACAAATCCCCAGACCAGACCGACGACGATGATCGCAAGGCCGATGTAGGGAATGCTGGTGGCAAAG
Source organism: Stagnihabitans sp. (assembly GCF_964946895.1). Taxonomy (NCBI): domain Bacteria; kingdom Pseudomonadati; phylum Pseudomonadota; class Alphaproteobacteria; order Rhodobacterales; family Paracoccaceae; genus Stagnihabitans; species Stagnihabitans sp. Next base: position 36,974 of record NZ_CBBQHX010000025.1, read on the forward strand.
CTGTTGGTGCCGCCCAGTGTCGCCAGATTGGCGATCAGGGTGTAGACCAGCCAAAGCTGCACGACAAACGAGATGGCCGGGGCGATCAAAGTGGAGAAGGCGCTGCCGCCCCCGTTCTTGCGGAACCATAGGATGATGGCGACCGAAACCACCGCTTGCAGCACCAAGAGAAGCCCGGTGCCCAGAACGGCAAACAGCGTATAGACGCCAAGCCAGGCCTGCGCCGAAGGGTCGTCAAAGCCGTAGCCCAGGCCGTACAGAATGACCCAAGCCGCCGCCAGAACGCTTTGCACGGTCGAGGCTTTGTGCGGGCTTTTGTGGTGGTCATGGGTTTCCGCCACCACCTTGGGCAGCACACCCTCCCGCCCCAGCGAGTAGATGTAGCGGGCGGTCGTGTTGTGGAACGCCATGCCGCAGGCAAACGAACTGGTCAGGATCAAGAGCGACATCAACTCAAACGCCCAAGTGCCGACGAAGCCTTTGATCGGCGTCAGGAAGAAATCGACGCCGTCCGAGAAGGCGGTTGCGGCCATGTCGGCTTGGGTCGGATAGGCCGAAACGGCAGCCCAACTGACGATGACGTAGAAAAGACCAAGCCCGATCACGGAAAGCAGCAGCGACCGCGGGATGGTCTTCTTCGGATCGCGGCTTTCCTCGGCATAGTTCGGTGCCATCTCGAATCCAACCCAGGACCAGAAGGCCATGAAAACGCCGACAGCCGCCGCCCCGACCGGGATGACGACAGTGCCGACAGTCTGCGCCGCCAGCGGCGTGTAGACTTTGAAGACATTCAGCGAGTCGAGCGAAAAGCTTGTGCCGCTCTTGGCGGTCGCCACGCCGATCACAAAGACGATGAGCATGATCACCTCGGCCACCAGCGCGGTGCCCAGAACCTTGACCGACAATTTCACGTCACGGTAAGCCAGAAGGCCGATCAGAACGATCATGATCAGCGCCAGCACCAGCCACGGCACGTTGATGCCGAAGTGGTCGCTCAGCCACTTGTTGCCGAAGAAGGCGAAAAGCCCGGCCAGAGATGATTCAAACACCGAATAGCAGGCGAGCGAGGTAAAGCCTGCCGACATGCCGACCTCACGCCCCAGCCCCTGGCTGATGAACGCGTAGAATCCGCCAACCGACGACACGCGCGACGCCATCGCAGCATAGCCCACCGAGAAGATCGTCAGCACGATCGTCGCCAGCAGGAAGGCCGCGGGGGTGTAGGTTCCGATGCCGTAGCCCGCCGCGAAGGGCACGTTGCCCAGCATCGCAGACATGGGGGCGGCCCCGGTGACGGCCAGGAACAGCACGCCCACCAAGCCCACCGCCTTGCCTTTAAGTTTGTTCACATCGGCGCGCGACGATATGTCGATGCCGCCAGTTCCATTGGTTGTGTCAGCCATTTTCCCCTCTTCCCGTTGCCAAAGCCCATGTCCGACCCTTGTTCCCAGGGTTTGAACCGGATGCTGCTTCATGAAAGTTAAGGGCAATGCGGCCAAGTCACCAAGGCTTTCCTGCGCGCGCGCCTGAGATTAGTGCAGGCCAAGGATAGTGAGTGCCTCATTACTGGTCATCACATGGCAATAGATCATGTTGATGATCTCCAACTCATGGTCATGCAGCGCGTGTGAGCCTGCGGCGCAGCAATCCTCCAGCACGATCACGGCAAAACTTTCATCGGCCAGACTGCGCACAGTCGAGGAGACGCATTGGTCGGTAAAGATGCCCAGATTGTGCAGGATCAGCCGCAGGTTGGTGCCGGTCAGGGCAGAGTCGGTGGTCTTGGTGATCTCGATCTCGTCGCTTACCGGCTGCAATTCCGGCACGATCTGCGACGGATCGCCTGCTTTGGGCAGCAACAGGTTGTTCCAGCCCGGCAGTTTTTGTGACAAGGACCTATCGCGGCCATCACGCGTATGGCAGGCAATGCGCACGAACAGGCATTCGATCCCCGCCGCCCGCGCCTTGGCCAGCAAGGCCGCCGTACGCGGTATCACTTGACCATGCATCCTGTCATGGAACGGCGTCCAGGCATCGTAGGCGGCCTGTTCCGGCGGTGACAGACTGGCGCGGTCGGGGCGCTCCAGATAGGTGTTCTGCACGTCGATCACCAGAATGGCGGTTTCGGCATGCTTCAGGACCGGCGTTTCCGGTTCGGGCGCATTGGCGTAGTAGATCGAGCGATAGGCGGTTTTCCAAGTCATCGAGACCTCAATAGCGGGCGGCAAAGAGGCCGCGTTTGACATAGATATCTGCGGCTTCCTCGATGAAAGCGGCGATTTGCGGGGCGGCATACTGCGCCCGCAGCTGGGCTGCTCGGTCGTAAAGCTCCTGAGCAGAGCGTGCCCGCCCCGGCCGCAGCAATTCATAGGTCGACATGATCAGATCCTGCGGCACCCCCACCAATTCCGCCGCCCGCCCGAAGTTCAGCGCCAGCGTGGCGCGGCCCGCGTCGGCGGCGATCTCGGCCTGATCCTGCAGGGCCTTGGGTGTGATCTGCAAATCCTCCATCGTCACCTCACCCGCCAGCACCGCCGCAAGGGTGATGTCCTGCAGGGCCAAGCCCCGCTTGCCCCGAATCTCTTCGGGCCGGGTTTCAGCCAAGGGGTAATCCTGCACGCCAAGTTTGCTCATCGGGGCGCCTCCAGAAAGGTCAGGTCGATTTCTTCGGGTGCAGCCCCTTCCTCGATCAACCCGGTCTCGATCGCATAGATCATTGCCACCCGTGCGTGATACCGCGAGCCCATCGCCTCGCCGCGCGTTGGCACCACCACGGGCTCGGGCGCCTCGCCCAAGGCATAGGCGGCGGCGTTCCGGCCAAATCCGGCGTAGTGTTCCAGCCGGGTGATCGGCGCGTTGGAGAAGAGTTCAAGGTTGTTGTGCGGCAAACGGCTGGCGGAATGGATCACCGCCGTGCCCTTGGCCTGAATGCCGATACCGATGCCAGACCCCGACAGCCGCGCCGCCGTCAGGCCCAGAAACGAGGTATCCGCTGTATGCCGCAGCCGCACCACCCGAGCGCGAAGGCCGCGAGAGGTGATGCCATCGACCATCACCCGCAGCACATCGGACAGCTTGTGGCCCGCCGTGGTCTGGAACAGTTTGAGCCCGAAGGCCGGGCTGATCCCGATCACCACCTCGTCCCGCGCAGCCCCGACCGCAGCCGCTCCCGCCACCGCATAGGCAATCCGCCGTGCCTCGGCCTTCTCAAACTGCGCTTCGCTGCGCAAGACTTCGCCCTGATCCAGAAGATCGCGGATGTCGTTGACCTCCAACCGCCGCGCCTCGGTCATGGCGTAACCGCTGCCGGGGCCAAGGTATTCGTTCGGATCGTTGATCGCCGAGATCACCCTGCCGCCACGCACCATGGCTGAAGTTTGCAGATAATCGCCCGAAACCCGCAGCTTGACGACGTTCAGCAGGTTCTCGGCCTCCTCAGTAAAGCCGCGCTTGGCCAGCGCCTTGATCACCTCGATCACCGTGATGTCCCGCGCCTTGATCGCGTCAGAGATCGGCGCCACTTCCCCGGGGGTAAAGCTGCGCGTCTCTGCCGACCCCGACGCCACGATCACCGAAGCCTTCATGTCCGCCGACGGCACAGCCAGCCCCAGCTCCTCCAGCACCGCCGAGATGGCGGCCACCGCCCGCGACCGCAAGTCCAGCGCCCGATGTTCGGCCAAGGGGGTCAGCCCGCCATCCGCCTCGAAATCGCGCTGCAGGACCAGATAATCCTCCATCTCCTCAGCGTTGAAAAGCGAGGGGTTGAAGGAATTGTCATAAGCCGGGATCGATCCGAAGCCGGAACAGATCAGGTCCGACCCCGCAATCAGATAGGGCAGAATTTTCGCCCCGACCCGGATCTCGGATTCCGAGGATCGCGCATCGTTGCCGCTGGCACATTCCAGATCAAGCCAGACCGCGATCAGGTTTTCTGCCATCAGTTCGCGCACACCGCCCGGAACGGTGGCGGTCAGGGGTGCCCCATCAATGCCGCCGTTCTGGGTGCCCTGCACCCCCATGCCGCGTTGCAGGCAAAGACACCGCGCCTCAAGGTACAAAAGCGTCTTGGATTCATGAAACCCCATCAGCAGTTCCGACCCCGCGCCCGAAGTGCAGCGCATCTTGATCCCGCGTGAGGCATAGGCGGCGGCGAGAAACCCCTTGGACCACGGTGTATCATCGCCATCGGTAAAGCTTTTCTCGGTGCCATAGACCGAAACCGTCTCGGCATAGGACGTGAACCCCGCCATACCGATCCGCAGTTCCTCCGCTTCCTCGCTGGAGCATTGGAACAGCACACCCCAGCGCCCGACGGCAGCCCCCACGGCGCAAGCCATCGCGTTGGACCAAGCATTGCGCGAGACGCGCATCGTGGTTTCCACCTCGTCAAAGCCATAAGCCACGGCCACGGCGGCATCGGCGGCCAGTTGCAGCGGGTCGTCCTTGGCATTGGTCACATGCGCTTGATTGCCCGGTGTCTTGCGCGCCCGCATCTTGGAATAGGCGAAGGCAATCTCCAGCGCATTGAGCCGCGAGACCACATCCGCCAGCTTGGCTGGCGTGCAGCCTCGCGCCAGACGCACCAGTTCCGCACGCGGCACGTTCATGTCCACCAGCATCCGCGCCAACAAAGCGGAGTCCATGGCCATCGCTTCCTCGGCCACCACTGGGTCAAGGTGGTGGCGGGCAATGAAGGCGTCGATCATGTCGAAATCATGCGCCAGCACGCCATCCATGCCCGCGATCTTGCCCTGGGCCACGGTGACCCCCGGTTTGGGGTCGGCCGGGCTGCGGAAGGCCGAAAACCCGTTGGCCGGGTCCTCACGCGCGAACTTGTCCAGCCGCAGGGGCCTTTCGTCCCACTCGGCAAAGCGCCGCCAGCGATTGGGAAGGGCCGTCTCGGTCGCAGCAGTTGTCGCAGAGTCCGTCATGGCGTCACCTCGGCCTGCAGCCTAGGTCCGGGCCTTGACCCGCGTCAATCCGGACCTGCGACGGCATTGCCAGTTCGCAGGAGTTCAGGTCTATTCGAGGCAGTTCTCACCCAGAAGGGCCTCGCCATGATCCTGCAAGACCGTGTTGCCATCGTCACCGGGGCCGGCTCTGGCATCGGCCAGGCGGCGGCCCGCATCATCGCTGCCGAAGGCGCTGTGGTGGGCGTCGCCGACCGCAACCCGACATCCGCCCAAGAGACGGTGGCGTTGATCCAGGCTGCCGGTGGCCGCGCCGAGGCGCTGGTGGTGGACCTGACCGACGACGCGGCGCTGACCGCAGCTTTCGACGGCTTCATTGCGGCGCAGGGTCGCATCGATATCCTGCACAATCATGCGGGCGCGCAGGTCGAGGGCAATCTGGAGCAGGTCAGTCTGAAGGGCTTTGACACCTCTTGGGCCCTGAACGTGCGCGCCCATTTCCTTGGCGCGCGGCTGGTGATGCCGCACATGCGCGCCGCCGGAAAGGGCGTGATCGTGAACACCTCCTCCAGTTCCGGTGTGCTGTATGACCGTGAGATGATTGCCTATACCACCACCAAACATGCTGTCATCGCGATGACCAAGCAGATGGCTGGCGATTATGCGCGCTTTGGCATCAGGGTGAATGCCCTGTGCCCCGGCTGGGTCGACACCCCCTTCAACGCCCCGTTCATCGCCCAGATGGGTGGCCGTAGCGCGGTTGAATCTTATGTGCGGGAAAAGGTCCCCATGGGCCGCTGGGCCAAAGTTGAGGAAATTGCCGAGGCCGTGCTGTTTCTGGTTTCCGACCGCTCCAGCTATATGACCGGCCAGATCCTGGTTGTGGACGGCGGCGAGACCGTTGCTTGAGACCGGCCAAGGTCGCGGACCGGATCGGATGTGCCTCGGCCGATGGGTTGCAACGTGACCCTATTCTGCCTCGGGGCGATGTGTGCGTCAGAACATTATTTTGGCTGGAATTCGGCGGTGGGCACTGCCTTGTTCCGTCGGGTGCTGCATGCGCCTTGCCAAGCCAGCGTCGGACCGCCTTACGCCCCATGTGCCGGTTGCGGAGCCGCTTTGACCCAAAAGGGCAGCCCCGGCCAGCGCCACTTTGACGGACTTCGGGGCCTTGGCGAAGGTCAGCACCCCAGCCTCGGCACCCAGACATGTTGATCCTTTGGAACAGTCCTTTCACAACCTGTCTCGCTTTGCCCACCGGCCCGTCGCCGAGCCGCTGACGCAACGGCTTTTGGAGATGAAGCAGGTTACGGCACGACGACCCGTCCGAAGGGCGCGCCAGAGCTCTGCAAGCCACCGGCGGAGGCGCGCAAGGCACTGGGGGCGCAGGTTGACAAAATGGCCGCCAATGGGTTGCGGATGCTGGCTCTGATCTGGGCTGAGGCTCTGCCCGAGACGCAAGCGGGCTTTGTGTTCTGCCATCACGGGCTCACGTGGGGGGCAACCAGATCGTGATGATAACAGGGGATTAAAGGCGGTTTTGCGACCCAAGATCGCCATGGCAGTAGTCCTGCCAGTGCGGCCGCGACCCTGCTACGGCGGTCTTCTCGCCTCCGATTGAGGCAATCTTCGGCCCTGCCGCCCCGTTGGCTGACTTTGGCGCATGCCGCAGCGTTCGTTTGCACCGTGGCACTCCGCCAAGGGAACCAAACCCGGCGCCAGACGTTCCTCGACATATATTCAGAGAGGACTGCCATGCCAGCGAAATCCATCGCCCAGCAAAGGGCCGCCGGTGCCGCCTTGTCGGCCAAACGCGGCGAGACGAAGGTCAATGCCTTGAAGGGGGCCGCGCAAGAGATGGAATCTACAATGACCGAAGAGGAGCTTGAGGCCTTGGCTGCGACACCCCACAAAGGGTTGCCCGACCACAAGGCCTAAGTCCGGTTTAAGGAAGGCGATGCGAAGATCAGGCCGCCAATTCCGTCTGTCTTGGTCGCGCGTCCGATCGGTTTGGCGGGCCGGCTTTGGGCGGGCTGATCGGGGCTTGCCATAGCCACCGCGCTTGATCTGGCAAATCTGGGTTTGAGGGTCCTTGCGACAGCATCGGCGCCCAAGAATTTGGCACCGGCACCCGGTTCTACGCCTGCAGAGGACTAGGATATTGCTCCGTGGGATGACCCGACTATCCGGCAGCACAGCATGACGTAAGGTTGGTCGCGGCATTGATAGTCGGAAAAGGTCGGCCCAGTCCCATCACTCTTAGGCCCTAGTTCGCTGCGGCTGGGTTTCGTCACAGGTGCCGCAAACGCTCGGATCGTCGGACACGTCTACATGACGACAGAGCTTGGGTAGCGAAATTCCTTACCCTGCTGTGGGTCCGCCCGCACGCTGTCGCCCGGTTTCAGTCTGGTATCGCCCAAAGCGCGCGCCAGCATGGCGCCCAGTCCCTCCACCTCCAGATGGACGATGGCATCGGCGCCAAGATGCTCGACGTATTTTACCCGGCCCAGCCAACGACCATCGACGCCCAGCAGCACATGTTCCGGCCGGATACCGTAGGTCTGGCAGCCCATCTCCTCGGCCACCTTGCCTTCATACAGATTCATTCTCGGGCTGCCGATAAACCCCGCCACAAAGGGCGTCGCGGGGGAGTTGTACAACTCCATCGGCGAGCCCACCTGTTCGATCTTGCCGCCATTCAGGACGACGATCTTGTCGGCCATCGTCATCGCCTCGACCTGATCATGCGTCACATAGATCATCGTGGTCGCAAGCTTGGCATGCAGTTCGGTAATCTCGATCCGCATCTGGCTGCGCAAGCTGGCATCAAGGTTCGACAGAGGCTCATCGAACAGAAACACCTTGGGGTTCCGCACAATCGCCCGCCCAATCGCCACCCGTTGCCGTTGCCCGCCTGACAACTCCTTCGGCTTGCGGTCCAACAGCTTGTCCAGCTGCAAGGTCGCCGCCGTCGCCTCGACGATCCGCGCAATCTCATCCTTCGGCATTTTCGCCAGACTAAGCCCGAAGCCGATATTCTGCCGCACCGTCAGATGCGGGTACAAGGCATAGCTTTGAAAAACCATCGCAATGCCGCGCTCGGACGGTTCCGCCTTGCTAACCTCCACCCCGCCGATGTGCAGACTGCCCGAAGTCGCCGTCTCCAGCCCCGCGATGATCCGCAGCAGCGTCGATTTCCCGCAGCCCGATGGCCCGACGAACACGCAGAACTCGCCATCCTTGATTGTCAGATCAATCCCCTTGATCACATCCACCGCGCCGAAGCTTTTGCGGATGCCCGTCAAGACCACATCGGCCATGTTTTACCCTTTCACGCCGCCAGCGGTCATGCCGGCCACGATTTGTCGGTTGAAGAAGATGAACACGATCAGCGGCGGAATCGTCACCAGCAGGATGTTCATGAACAAGAGGTTGAACTGGGTGGAGAACTGGCTTTGGAAGTTGAAAAGCGTTAACTGCACCGTCACATTCTCCTTCCCCGGCAGGTAGTAGAGCGGGTTGGTGAAGTCATTGAAGATGGCAATCGACTGCACCACGATCAGCGTCACCGTCACCGGTTTCAGCAAGGGCAGGATCACCTTCAGGAAGATCTGCAAGGGCCGCGCCCCGTCAATCCGCGCCGCCTCGTCCAGATCGCGGGGAATGGTGGCGATGAAGCTGCGGTACAGAAGGATCGAAAACGCCAGCCCATAGGCCACCTGGATCAGCACCATGCCCCAGATCGTCTTGAACAACCCCAGCCCCTGCAAGACCCAGATCGTCGGCACCACGGCAGGCGGGATGATCAAGCCAGCCAGAACGCAGCCATAAATCACCCGGTTCCACGCTGATTTGCGCCGCTGCAACACATAGCCCACCATCGCGCCGAACAGGATCAGCATCGAAACCGCGCCGATGGTGATGATGCTGGAGTTGAAATAGGCCAGCAAAAGCATGTAGTTGCGCGTCGACACCACATCGACCAGATTCTGCCAGAACAAGAACTGCAAGGGCCAGGTGAAATCCAGATGTGACGCTTGCGCCTTGTCCTTGACCGCTGTGAAGGCGATGAACACGAACGGCGTCACGAAGATCACCAGCGCCACCACCGTGGCGATGATCCCGGTCCAGAACTGGCGGCGGGTCACAGATCCACCTCTTTGCGGTTCAACTGCCAGGTCAACGGCAGCATGATGAGGGCGATCAGCAGGAACAGAATGACGTTGCCTGCCGTGGAAAGCCCGTAGAACCCGGCCTGATATTGCTTGTAGATGACGCTCGCCAGCACGTCGGACGAAAAGCCCGGCCCACCTTTGGTCATCGCCCAGATCAGATCGAAACTGCGCAGGCCGCCGATCAACGACAGCGTGATCACCGTCACGGTCGCGGGCCGCACCAAGGGCACCGTCACCCGCCAGAACTGCTGCGTCCGCGTCGCCCCGTCTATCCGCGCCGCCTCGTAATAATCCGGCGAGATCGCCGCCAACCCCGCGATATAGATCAGCGTCGCCAGTCCGACACCCTTCCACAGATCGACCAAAGCCACCGAATACAGCGCCAAAGACGCATCTGTCAGCCACCCCGGCCCATGAATGCCAATTGCCGCCAACCCCACGTTGAACAGCCCCTTGGTCGGATGCATCAGCACCGAAAACGTAATCCCCACACCAATCGTCGACACCAGCACCGGGAAGAACACCACCGTCCGCAGAAAGCTTTGCCCCCAGATTCCGCTCGTCAGCAGCACCGCCAACAACAGCCCGCAGACCGTCTTGGTGGCAGAGGTCAACACGGCGTAGATTACCGTGTTGCGCAGCCCAAGCGTCAGGTTCTGTTCGGAAAAGAACTGCCGGAAATTGTCCAGCCCGATGAAACTCGCCGTATACAGGTCCCACCGCGTCAGGCTGAACCACAGGCTCGCCACTGTCGGCACCAGAAACAGCGTCACGAACACCACCGCTGCCGGCAGCACGAACCAATAGGGATAGGGCGATCTTTGCACGGGTCACCTCATAAGAGCCCCCGCCCGGTGCCTCGGGCGGGGGAAAGCCAGCCTACTGGGGGAGCTTACCAGTTCGGCAGGCCCAGTTGTTTCGCTTGTTTCTCGACGTCCTGGTCATACTGCTTGGCGCCATCGGCAGCCGAGGTGATGCCAGAACCCACAGCCACCGTGATCTGCTCAAGGTTCGGCCCCTTGATCGGCGACAGGAATTCCAGTGCCGGCACCGTGCCGCCATCCTTCTGGAAGTAGGGCAGCATATCCGCGACCGAGGCCGGAACGTCCTTGGGCAGCGCGCAATCCTTGATCAGGTAAGGACCGGTCGCGCCATTGGTGGCCTCCATCAACTCGCACCCTTCCTTGGAGGCGACGAAGTTGAAGAAGTCTTTCACCACATCCAGGTTCTTGGTCGAGACCGGGGCGTACAGCGAGGTCGGCATCCACACGGTCAGCCCGTTATGCGTCGCATCGTCGCCGGGTTGTGCAAAGAAGCCCACGTCGTTGATATTGTCCGGCTCGTTCTGCTTGACCGAGCCTAGACCGAAAGTCAGCATCGGATAATGCGCCGCTTCGCCCGTCGCCACCATCTTCATGCCGTCGTCAAACTTGGCGGCACCGAAGTCGGGGTTCAGGTAACCCGCCTTGAACACATCCTGCAGATGCTGGAAGCCCGCCATCGCCGCCGGGGTCGAGGCGTACTTGGCCTTGTTGGCGGTGTAGTCGGCGGCAAAGGTCGGGTCTGCCTGCGCCACGTTGTAAAAATCGGCCAGCACGAACAACTGGCTGGACCAAGTGTCGCCATAGGTCTGCGCCACTGGCACCTTTCCCGCCGCCTTGATCTTCTCGTTGTTGGCCATGAACTCGGCCCAAGTGACCGGAACCTTCAGGCCCAGGTCGGCATAGATCTTCTTGTTATAGTAAATCCCGCCGCCCATCGCCGGCCCGAACGGAATCCCCCGAACCTTGCCGTCGGTCGAGGTGACCACCGGCTTGAAGCTGTCGATCACATTGGCCTGCCCCGGAAGGTCGGTCAGGTCAGCCAGCGAGACCTCAGGCTTCAGCGCCTGAAACAAGGACCCGGAGTTATAGTCGAAAATATCTGCCATCTCGCCGGTCGACAGCCGGGTTTTCACCAGATTGTCGCCATCGGCACCACCCGGACGCTGTTCGACATCAAAGGTCACATCCGGATGCTTGGCCGTGTAGGCCTTGGACAGGGCGTCAAAGCCGGCCAAAACCTCGGCGTTGTTGTCCAAAAGCACAGAAATCGTCGTAGCGGCCTGCCCGAGGCCGGCGGTCAGGGTAAAAGCCGCCAGAAGCGCGGCGCTGGGAATAAGTCTCATGGTCGTGTCTCCTCCACTGAACCAGTTTTCGATCCACGGGGGTTGATCCCCTGCGGCAATTGCTTTGCGTCAGACGCGGAAGGTGATCTCGTGCAAGCCGGACCCAAGGGTCAGACCGCCGACTGGAATTTTCACCGGTTGGCCCGCCACGGTGACTGCCGTGTGCGCCGGGTTCTGCGCCAGCCGCCCCACGCAGCCCTGCGGCAGGTTGATCTTGTAGATCACCTTGTCGCCCTCCAGGCTCCACCCGGCCTCGATGCGGCCGTGACGGCAGTCATGCCAGATTGCCACCGGTGACAGCGCGGGCAGGATCAGCGGGTCGAGTGTCACCACATCAAACCCCGGCGCCTCTGCTGTTGGCGCAACTCCGGCCACCCCTTCAAACAACCACTGACACACTGCGCCATAAGCGTAGTGGTTGTAGCTGTTCATGTCCGGATCATAGATGGTGCCATCTTCACCCAAGGCATCCCACCGCTCCCAGATCGACGTGGCCCCGCGCTCAACCTGATAAAGCCAGCCGGGAACCTTGCGGTTCAGGAAGATCTTCTCGGCCAAGTCCGCCATGCCATGCAGCGTCAAGGCGGGCAGCAAAGCAGGAGTGCCGATAAACCCGGTCCCGATCAGCCCATCCGCATCCTCGACCACCTGCCGGAAATAGCGCTTGCCCGCCTCGTAGTACTCCGGCGGTACCAGTCCGTAGAGGAACGCCAGCGACCACGAGGTCATGTCATTATGCGCGATCCGCCCCGAGGGTGAGAAATACTCGTGCTTGAATGCCGCCTTGATCTCGTCCGCCCGGGTCGCCAGCCTTGCCGCTTCCTCCGTCTCGCCAATCACCAGCGCGATCTTCCGCGCAAGGTCGGTCGAGATGAAATGATACAACGTCGCAGCACAATCATCCGCCACCGTGGGCCGGGGCTTCCTGTTGTCCCCAACCGGCTGCAGCCAATCGCCAAAGGTAAACCCATGCGCGCCCCACAGGGATGGAGGCCGGATGATCGGCCCGTTCGAAATCCCCCACAGATACCCCAGCCATTTCAGCATCGCCGGGAAGCATTCCTTCAACACCCCGACATCGCCATACTGCAGGTACAGCTGCCACGGCATCACGGTGATCACATCGCCCCAGCCCGTCGAGCCAGCCCACTCCCCACGCCCCGGAACCGGATGCAACCGCGTCGGGTCCGGCGAGAAATGCGGCACTGCGCCATCCGGCCGCTGATCGGCCATCACGTCGCGCAGGTACTTCTTCAGGAAGGCTTCCGAATCCGCCAGCCAGCAGGCCGTGCCCGCAAAAACCTGCGCATCCCCAGTCCACCCCAACCGCTCATCGCGCTGCGGGCAATCCGTCGGCACCTCGATGAAGTTCGACCGCTGCGACCAGATCGTGTTCAGCACCAGCCGGTTGACCGCCGGCACGCCGCAGGTGAACCCGCCCGCCTGCACCGGAACCGAGGAAATCGGCACCAATTCAATCTTGCTGACCACGGCAGAGCCCGACACCGTCACCCGCGCATAGCGGAACCCCATGAAGGTGAACAACGGCGCGTAAGTCTCCACACCGCCCTTGGTCGTGTAAATCACCTCCGCCCGGGCCGAGCGATAGTTCCGGTTGTCCCACGTCCGCCCCGGCCCCATCACTTCCGAGTGCTGCACATGCACCACCGCACCCGCCTCACCCTCGACCGTGAAGCGCACATAGGCGCCGCAGTTCTGGCCGAAGTCGTAGACAGTCGCCGTGCCATCCGCCCAGCTTTCCAGCGCCGGAAGCGGGGTCAGTTCTTTCACCGCGCCGGTTTCATGCGGCACCAACAGGCCCGGATCGAACGCCAAAGCCTCGACCCCGGCGCTGTCGGAAAGACCGATCCGGGCATCATAATCCTCGCCATAATAGATGCCGGATTTGGTGATCGGCAGCAGACCCGAGACCCATGTCACGTCTGTAGCCAACAGCATGGCACCGTCGGCCTCCACCTCGGCCAGCGCGCCAATCCGGTCGCCGTAGCAGTTGTAGATCGGCGCCGCCGCCCACATCAACTGGCTGCGCCACCAGCCATCACCCAACCAGATCTCGATCCGGTTCGAGCCTTTCCGCAAAAGCCCTGCAATCTCATAGCTTTGATAGGCCATCCGGTCGTCATAGCAGGTCCAGCCCGGCGTCAGCAGATCGTCGCCCACCCGCACGCCGTTGACAAACGCCCGGTACAGCCCCTGCGCCGTCACATGCAGCATCGCCGTCGCGGGCACGGTTTCCAGCACAAATTCCTTGGCAACAAAGCTGGCCTGCGTGCCCACGCCCTTGTCGGCCAAGGGGGCAATCATCTGTCCGGTCCAGCCGCGCGCAGGGTGCAAGTCTCCGGCCGCAGAAGTGCTGCGGTTCAGCCCATCAAGGCTCATCTGACGTCTCCTCCCACGGGTGCGCAAATCTCGACTCACATCGTCCGCGATTCTGTGCACCGTTCTACGTAGAACATTCTACAGCTTCGCTTGCGGTGCAAGTATTTTGTGAGTACCCTTTGCAGAATGGGGTCAGCACATGAATGAAGCCAAACCAATCGGTCGCGTGACGATCCGCACCGTTGCAGAAGATGCCGGGGTTTCCGTTGCCGCCGTCTCCAAAGTCATGCGCAACGCTTACGGCGTCTCCGAAGCGCTGCGGCAAAACGTTCTGGAGTCGATCGAGCGCCTCAATTACCGCCCGTCCAACGCCGCGCGGGGCATGCGCGGCCAGACCTACACGCTCGGCGTGGTGCTGGTTGGCATCGACAACCCCTTCCTGCCGCAAGTTTTTTCCGGCATCGCCTCGGTGGCAGAGGCCGCTGGCTACAAGATCCTGATGGGCGTAGGGGCTGCCCACATGCCGATGGAAGCCAGCTTGATCGAACAGATGATCGACAACCACATGGATGGCATCGTCATGGTTGCCGCCCAACTGGCCGGCAAGTTGATGGAGAAATACGCCCGTCAGATTCCGATTGCCGTCATCGGCCATCATGAGCCGAACGCCCAAACCTTCGACACCGTCAACGCCAACGATGCCGAGGGTGCCCGGCTGGCTGTCCGCGCATTCGTCGCGAAGGGCTACCGCGACATCGCCATGCTCTCGCTTGGCCCCCACCGTCCCGGCGATCAGTACGACGTCGCTCCCCAGCGCGAAATCGGCTTCCGCGCCGCTATCGCCGAGGCCGGTCTGGGAGAAGCGAAGATCCACCGTTTTGACAATCTCGACGCCGCCCGGCTTGGGAAGATCACCTCTTTCATCGCAAGTCCCGATCGTCCACGTGCGCTGTTCGTCTGGTCTGACCTTGATGGCATCCCGGTTCTGAACGTTGCCCGCCAGATTGGCCTGCGCGTGCCGGAAGACCTTGCCGTCATCGCCTACGACAATTCTCCGGTCGCGGCCCTCCCGCTGATTGACCTCGCCAGCATTGATCAGGCCGGTTACCGCCTTGGCCAGTTGGCCGCAGAGGCCCTGTTGTCGCGCATCGGCGGGCGCACCTCGGCCCAGCATGTCCTGATCGAGCCCAGCCTGACAATTCGCTCCAGTTTCTGACCTGCGTTCACGGGGTGCCGCAAATCCGTCGTCACATGGCAGAGCTTCGGCGCAAGCCCTCAGCCCGATCGGCCGCGGCAGGACCACACGGGCAAAATTCACCCTGTGTGTCATTTGTCGATGTTTCGCCAGTGCGGTGGGCATTTACCGAAGTGACGGGCGCGAACGCGCGCCCCAATCTGCCCAGCAATTCGTCGGACTGTTCCGC
The DNA here is from genome assembly GCF_964946895.1 of Stagnihabitans sp. NCBI lineage: Bacteria > Pseudomonadati > Pseudomonadota > Alphaproteobacteria > Rhodobacterales > Paracoccaceae > Stagnihabitans > Stagnihabitans sp. Next base: position 51,990 of record NZ_CBBQHX010000025.1, read on the forward strand.
TGAAATCGGTCCCGTGACGATTGCCGGGCCGTCAAGAAAAGGTCGTCCTGTTAAGTGCCTGTCTTCGAGCGACTGTTCTGGGGCGCTGAAGATTCGCCATTTCATTCCAAGGTCATATATCGCCTGACTTGACTGCCGGCTTATGCCGGCACGGCTCAATCTGGCAGGCCTGCTCCCATGTGAACTGCCCGGGTCGGGTTGCGTTCGTTCACAGCGGCGAACAGTCATATCAAGGCCTGGATGCCAAGGCTTGCCTCAAGGTCTGCTGTCCGCGCCAAATTAGGTCCGCCGCGCCTTGTTTCGGTGCGATTGCATGCAGGCGGGTGGGTGGTTGCTTGTCAAAGCCACGCGTCATTGATGCTCTTCGCGGATGGCAACTTGGCAGGAAGGTTAACACATATCCTCTTTGCTATGCTTTCATGCATAAACATCATTTGACGGATATGCTGAGCCATTGCATTGGTCACACAGCGTAATGGCTGGAGAAGAAACCGGCTGTCGCTTGGGTATCGCCGCGCCAAGATGCGGCATGGGAGGACTACACATGAATATTTCCAGACGCGCGCTTCTGGCGCTGACCGGTGCTGCATCCGCATCCTCGTTGTTCGGTTTGCCGGCCTTTGCTGCCAGCAAAGGCACTGTCGGCATCGCGATGCCGACCAAATCCTCGACCCGCTGGATCCACGACGGCGAGTCGATGGTCGAGCAGTTCAAGGCAGCTGGCTATGATGCCGACCTGCAATATGCCGAAGACGATATCCCGACCCAGCTGAGCCAGATCGAGAACATGATCACTTCGGGCGTCAAAGCCCTGATCATCGCCGCAATCGATGGCACCACGCTGTCGAACGCGCTGAAGAACGCCCACGCCGCCGGGATCAAAGTCATCGCCTATGACCGTCTGATCCGTCAATCGGGCGACGTTGACTTCTATACGACCTTCGACAACTTCCAGGTTGGCGTTCTGCAAGCGAACTCGCTGGTGGCCGGCCTGAAAGAGCGTTTCCCGGGCGTGAAGCCGTGGAACATCGAATTGTTCGGCGGGTCGCCGGACGACAACAACGCCTTCTTCTTCTTCGACGGCGCCATGTCCGTCCTGAAGCCGATGATCGACGCGGGCGATATCGCCGTGCCGTCGGGTCAGATGGACATGAAGGTGTGCGGCACCCTGCGTTGGGATGGTTCGGTCGCTCAAGCCCGGATGGACAACCTGCTGTCTTCCAACTACGGCGACAAGAAGCTGAACGGCGCGCTGTCGCCCTACGATGGTCTGTCGATCGGCATCCTGTCGTCGGTCAAGGGCGTGGGCTACGGTTCGGGCGACATGAAGATGCCGGTCGTCACTGGGCAAGACTGCGAAATCCCGTCGATCAAGTCGATCATCGCGGGCGAGCAGTATTCCTCGGTCTTCAAGGACACCCGCGAGCTGGCCAAGGTCACCGTCAAGATGGTTGACACCGTGCTGTCTGGTGGCACCCCGGAAGTCAACGACACCAAGACCTATGACAACGGCGTCAAGGTCGTTCCGTCCTACCTGCTGAAGCCGGTTCCGGTCGATGCAAAGAACTACACGGACGTTCTGGTTGGTTCGGGCTACTATACCGCTGACCAACTGAAGTAAGCGCGCGCCGAAGTAGATCGGGGCGGGTGGTGCGCCACCCGCCCCTTTTGGTGATTTGGTCCGCCCTGCGCCGCCGTACAGATCATGGCTTCTACAGCAGCGCTTTTTCGGATCAGATTGCGTTCAGGGACCGGTGGTCGCAGCCCAATTTCGGCTGGCGACCGCAGTTTCCTTAAATCCGGGGGCAACCCGGAAGCCGTTGAGGGGGAACCGAATGCCGACACTTCTGGAAATGCGCGGGATCACCAAGACCTTTCCCGGCGTCAAAGCCTTGGACAATGTGACGTTCAGCGTGGAACAGGGCGAAATCCATGCCATCTGCGGCGAAAACGGCGCGGGCAAGTCCACGTTGATGAAGGTGCTTTCGGGCGTTTATCCGCACGGATCCTATGAAGGCGAGATCGTCTACGACGGCACGCCGTTGGCTCTGAAAGGCATTCGCGACAGCGAAGACAAGGGCATCATCATCATCCATCAGGAACTGGCGCTGGTTCCCAAACTGTCGATTGCCGAAAACATGTTCTTGGGCAACGAAATCGCCTCACGCGGGATCATCAACTGGCCCAAGGCGTTCCAGGTCACGGAAGGCTGGCTGAAGAAGGTGGGGCTGACGGAACCGCCGGGCACAGTTGTGGGCAAGCTGGGTGTTGGCAAACAGCAGTTGATCGAGATTGCCAAGGCGCTGGCCAAGGACGTCCGCCTGCTGATCCTTGATGAGCCGACGGCTGCACTGCAGGAAAATGACTCGGAAAAGCTGCTGGACCTGATGCTGGAGCTGAAGGCGCAGGGCGTCACGCAGATCATCATCAGCCACAAGCTGAACGAGATCGCCAAAGTCGCCGACCGGATCACCGTGATCCGCGATGGCACCGCGGTGTCCACCATGGACAAGCACGAAATCACTGAAGACCGCATCATCCGCGACATGGTGGGCCGCGACATGGCGCACCGCTATCCTGAACGGGTGCCCAATCCGGGTGCGACGTTGATGGAAGTGTCAAACTGGTCGGTCTGGCATCCCGAACAAACCGGCCGTCAGGTCATCAAGAACGTCAGTCTGACCGTCCGCAAGGGCGAGATTGTCGGCATTGCCGGCCTGATGGGCACCGGGCGGACCGAACTTGCCATGTCGATCTTCGGCAAGTCCTACGGCAAAGGCCATGAAGGCACCGTCAAGATGAATGGCAAGGTGGTCGATGTCTCCACCGTGACAAAGGCGATCAACGCCGGGATTTCCTATGTGACCGAGGACCGCAAGGCGCTTGGTCTGATCCTGGAAGAGCCCATCGTGCGCAACACGACGCTGGCCAACCTGCAGGGCGTGTCCTTGCGCGGCATTCTGGACAAGCGGCGCGAAACCAAGGTGGCCGAGGATTACCGCAAGCAACTGGCGATCCGCACGCCGGGCGTGCAGCAGAAGGTGGTCAACCTCTCGGGCGGCAACCAGCAGAAGGTGGTCCTGTCGAAGTGGCTGTTCACCGATCCGCAGGTGCTGATCCTGGATGAACCCACCCGCGGTATCGACGTGGGCGCAAAGTTTGAAATCTATACTATCATGAAGGAACTGGCCGAACAGGGCCGCTCCATCGTGATGATCAGTTCGGAAATGCCGGAACTGCTGGGGATGTGTGACCGCATCTATGTCATGAACGAAGGCCGCATCGTGGGCGAATTGTCCCGCGAAGAAGCGAGCCAAGAGAAGATCATGGGAATGATCCTGAAGGGTGAGGGGAAGGCTGCATAATGGCGGACATTTCAGTGGACAAGAAAGCCGTGGCTGAGAAGAAAGACATCGGAAGTCTTTTGGGCGGCCGCCTGCGCGAGAATGGCATGCTGATGGCGCTGGTCGCCATCGTGGCCTTCTTCACGATCATGCTGAACCTAGACGGCAAGTCGTTTCTGGTGCCGGCCAACATCACCAATATCTTCCTGCAGAATGGCCACATCATAATTCTGGCCTTGGGGATGCTCTTGGTCATCGTGTCGGGCCACATCGACCTGTCGGTCGGTTCGGTTGCCGCGTTCACCGGGGCGGTTTCGGCCTATCTGTCGGTCAACGTAGGGCTGCCGTTCTATCTGGTTATTCCGCTGGGCCTGATCGTCGGCGGCCTGATTGGTGCTGCACAAGGCTACTGGGTCGCCTACTGGCGCATCCCGTCCTTCATCGTGACGCTCGCTGGCATGATGGTGTTCCGGGGGGCTACCCTGTGGCTGCTGGGCGGCCAGAACATCGGCCCCTTCTCGCCCGAGTTTCAGGCGCTGGCCAACGGCTTCGTGCCAGACGTGTTCGGCTTCGAAAAACCAAATGTCCTGGCACTTGTCGTGATCGCCATCGCCATCGGAGTCCAGTTCTGGATCGGCTTCCGCGCCCGCGCCCGGGATGCCGAATTCGGCCTTGCTGCCGAACCTATGGCGCTTTTTCTTGGCCGTACGATCATTATCGCAGCCGGCACGGGTTTTGTGGGGTACCAACTGGCTTACTTCCGCGGACTGCCTGACGTGCTGGTCGTGCTCACCGTCCTGACCGTCCTCTACGGCTTCTTCACCGAGAACACGACAACCGGTCGCCGCATCTATGCCGTTGGCGGCAACGAGAAGGCCGCCAAACTGTCAGGCATCCGCACCGACCGACTGGTGTTTCTGTGCTTTGTCAACATGGGCGTTCTGGCAGCTTTGGCCGGCATGGAAGTGACGGCCCGCCTCAACTCCGCAACGCCCAAGGCTGGCACGGGGTTTGAGCTTGATGCCATCGCCTCGGTCTTCATCGGCGGTGCCTCGATGACGGGCGGGTCGGGCAAGATCGTCGGCGTTGTGATCGGTGCCTTGATCATGGGTGTCATGAACATGGGCATGTCGATCATGGGCATCGGCATCGAATACCAACAGATGATCAAAGGTCTGGTCTTGCTGATCGCCGTGATCTTTGACGTCTACAACAAATCGAAGTGACTTTGCGCCAAGGCCAAAGAACAGATCGATGGCCTTGGGTCTATCTGTTGGTGCTTTGGCCTAAGCGCGGTTGATCGAGATTTCTTGGGGAGATCCAGCCAGTCTGGTATCGGGCCGCTGTTCTTGTGTTGGCGTCCCGATCCCAGCACTTGAGGAAACGTCTGACCGTCTTGCGGAAGACCCAGTCGTAGACGGCGGTAACCTACCATTTCATGGAATTGCCCAGACCGGGACCCGTTCAGCTGTTCCATACAGCATAGCCGGACAAATTCTTGGCATCGCGGCACACCAACGAGGCGTGTGGGCGATGCACGCGGTCCCGATCCGGGATTCAGTCGGCCAGACGGGTGCCGTCAGCGGTGAAGCGGTGGAGGTGCGACAGGTCAAGTTCCAACCCGACTGTTTGACCCGGGGAGGGCGTGGCGTTGGGTGCGACCTCGACCACGAAAGTGCCGGACGGCAGGTCGAGGTACACAAAAGAGGTGTTACCCAATTGCTCGACCACCCGCGTGGTGCCCTGCAGCACACCTTGCCCGGCCGCCACGACCCGGACATGTTCGGGCCGGATTCCAATCTCAACCGGGTCCCCTGCGCCGCGCACACGGCCACCGCCGGGCAAGATCAGATCGCCAGCTTCAGCCGTGACGGGCAGGAAATTCATCGCCGGGCTGCCAATGAAGCCAGCAACGAAGCGGTTGGCGGGGGCATTGTAGAGGTCTAGTGGGCTGCCAACCTGTTGCACCACGCCCTTGTCCAGCACCACGATTTGGTCAGCAAGTGTCATCGCCTCGACCTGATCATGGGTGACGTAGATCATCGTGGTCTTCAGGTCCTGATGCAGCTTGGCCAGTTCCAGCCGCATCTGGACTCGCAGCAGCGCATCAAGGTTCGACAAGGGCTCGTCAAACAGGAAAACTTTGGGGTCGCGCACCAGCGCCCGGCCAATGGCAACGCGCTGGCGCTGGCCGCCGGAAAGCTCGGCCGGGCGACGCTCCATCAGGGGCTCCAACTGCAGCAACTTGGCCACGCGGTCAGTCTTGGCGTTCTGTTCGGCCTTGGGGGCACCTGCGAGGGACAGCGAGAAGCCGATGTTCTGGCGCACGGTCAGGTGCGGATAAAGCGCATAGTTCTGAAACACCATCGCCACGCCCCGGCGCGAGGGTTCTTCGTAGGTCACATCGGTTTCGCCGATCTTGATGCCGCCTTCGGTGACTGTTTCAAGCCCGGCTATCATCCGCAACAGGGTAGACTTGCCGCATCCGGACGGCCCGAGCAAAGCGCAGAAGGCGCCGTCCTCGACCCTCAGGTTCAAGCCCCGCATCACCTCGACCGCGCCGTATTTCTTGGCGATGGATGTCAGTTCCAACGATGCCATGGTTTACCCCTTGATTCCGGCTGAGAGTGTGATGGCCTGCGTGACGCGGCGCTGGAACAGCAGATAGGCCAGCGCCACCGGCAAGCCCGCCAGCACCGCCCCCGCCAGCAACCGGCCATAGTAGACGCCGAACGCATCCTGCACGGCGGTGATGCCGACCGTGACCGTCATCATCGTCTCGTCCTGCGCGGCAAGGAAGGGCCACAGGAAGGCGTTCCAGGCGCCGATGAAGGTGATGATCGCCAAAGCCGTGGTGATCCCCCAGTTCATCGGCAGGAAAACGCGGAACAGCAGTTGAAATTCGGTGGCACCGTCCATCACCGCAGCCTCGCGGAACTCGCGCGGCAGGCCGTCGAAGAACTGCTTGTAGACGATCACTGTTACCGGCGTCAGCAGCATGGGCAGGATGATGCCCAGATAGCTGTTGAGCATGCCGATCCCTGCGATGATGATGAAGTGGTTCACGATCAGCGCCGAAACCGGGACCATGAAGCTGGCAAGGATCGTCCACCACAGCGCCTTGCGGCCCGGAAAGGTCAGTTGCGAGATGGCATAGCCCGTGCAGGCGGCGAGCATGACCGCGACGACCGTGATCGAGATCGAGACGATCGTCGAATTCAGATACCACCTCAGCAGCTTGGAATTCTCGATGTCGTAGATGTAGCCAAACAGCGTGGGGTTCGACGGCAGAAGGCCGAAATCGGTGACGGTGTCCTGATCGTAGCGAAAGCTGGTGATGATCGCCCAGTAGATCGGGAAGAACCAAACCAGGGCGCAGATCACCGTCAGGGTGGTCAGCAGAATGCCGGCGACGTCAAGTCGGCGGCGCGGCGCGGTCTGAGTCATCTTTGCCCCCTGATGCGCAGGATCTGGAATTGCAGGATCGAAAAGACCACGACCACGACGAACAGCGCCACGGCTAGTGTGGCCGCATAGCCGCCTGCGTTCTTCTGGAAGGCCTGTTCGTAGATGTACTGCACCATCACCATGGTGGCCTGTGTGCGTCCGCCCATCGCGAACAGATAGACTTGATCGAAGATCTTCATTTGCAGGATCAACTGGATCGTCAGGCACAGCACGGTGATCGGCCAGAGCAGCGGCAAGGTGATGCGGGTCAGCATCTGGCGGCGGGTGGCGCCGTCGAGGGCCGCCGCCTCGTAAATCTCTTGCGGGATGTTGCGCAGTCCGGCGAGGAACAGCAGGATCGAAAAGCCGTTCGTCCACCAGATGGTGATCACGGCCACGCCGGGCATGAACCACGGGATCGTGCGCCAGATGTTCACAGGCTCTCCCACGATGGCGGTGATCGGTCCTTGCAGCATGCCGAACTGCACGTTCGTCAGCCAGTTCCAGATCAGATAAACCACCGAGATCGGCAGGACGTAGGGCAGAAAGAACGCCGCGAGCACCACACTTTGCACCCAACCGTTCAACCGCCGCACCATCAGCGCAATGGCCAGCGCCACGATCGTGCCGGGCACCACGGTCAGCGCCACGAAATAGGCGGTGTTCAGGACGGCCTTGTAGAACGTCGGGTCCTTGAACATGCGGGTGTAGTTCTTGAACCCGATCCACTTGCCGGCACCAATCAGGTGGGCGTCGGTAAAGCTCAACTGCACCATCTGGATCGTCGGATAGATGAACATCCAGCCGTAAATCAGGATAAATGGGGCCACCAGGATGTAGGCCACCAGAATTTCGCGTCGCCGGTTTCTCAGCATGGCCGCCCCATTTCAGACAAAGGACCGGCGGGCTTTTGAAAAGCCCGCCGGGATCGTCAGCTTATTGCAGCGCGTCGAGTTCGGCCTTCATGTCGGAAACGGCGGTTGCGGGGTCGGTCTCGCCGTTGATCGCGGCGGTGAAGGCGTTGCCTGCCGCGTCAAACAGCGGAGAGGCCACGCCAGCATGGATCGACTTGGGGTCGAACACGGCGTTGGCCGTCAGCTTGGCATAGGTCGCTTGCGGCTGCATGGCCTTGTATTCGGCACTGTCGGTGACAGCCTTGTTGGCCGGGATGTGGCCGGCGGTGGCCCAGAACAGGGCGTGGGCTTCCATCCACTTGATCACTTCCAGAACGGCGGCGTGCTTCTCGGCCGTGGCCGGTTTGCCGACGTTGTTCGGGATGGCGAAGGTGTGGCTGTCTTCATAGGTGCAAGGCTTGTCGAACAGGACCGGGAGTTCAATGGCACCCCAGTTGAACAGCTTGTTCTGCTTGGCAAGGTCGACCATCGTGGGAACTTCCCACACGCCGTTGATCATAAAGGGTGCTTTGCCTGAGGTGAACAGCGCCACGGTCGACGGATAGTCGGTCTTGGGCGGGTTGTAGCCATTCTTCACCCAGTCAGAGATGACGCCAACGGCCTTGGCGAGCTTGGCCGGGCTGTCGCCGGGGAACCATGCGCCGTCAGTACCGATGTCGCCGCCCTGCTGGCAGAGCAGCGAATAGATCGTGCGGAACGCAAAGCTGCCGTCCGCGGTGACCTGAGCGATCGCCCATGGGTTGCCGCCATCCTTCAGTTTCTTCAGTGCGGCATTGAAATTGTCCAACCCGTCGAGCCCGGTCGGAAGGCCATCAGCCCCGATCAGACCGGCTTTGTCCAGCAAGTCCTTGTTGTAGTACAAAACAATCGGGTGCGTGTCGAAGGGCACGGCATATTGCTTGCCATCGACGTGGACCGCATCCCAGGTGGCCGAGGCGAAGCTGTCGCCCGAAAGGCCCATCGTCTTCATGTCGTCGGCCGAGATTTCCGACAGCGTGCTTTCGCTGACCGCCAGCGGGATCCGGCTGGCGTGATAGGTCATCATGTCCGGGCCTTCGCCCACGGCAGCCGAGGTTTGCACTTTGGAATAGAACGGCGTGCCCCAAGCCAGCGTGGTCGCCTGAATCTCGATGCTGTCCTTGTGTTCGGCGTTGAAGTCTTCGATCAGCTTCTTCATCCGAACGCCGTCGCCGCCGCCGAGGAAATCCCACCAGACGACCGTTTCCTTCGCTTGCGCCCCCGTTGCTGCCATGACGGCGGCAAGTACGGCTGCCTTGAGTGTAAATCGCATTGTATCCTCCCCGATTGTGAAGTCAGAACTTCCACGCCGCGACGGTTCCACTCGCCTACGGGCGCACGCGGGCGGGTGGGCCGGTTATCCGGCATAGTGCGACTCCGGCAGGTTCCTCCTCGAACCGGTCGGGGTCGATGTGCTGCAATGACGTCAGCCTAAGGATGCCACTGCCGCGCTGTCAACAGGCTTGTCGATATGTATCCGTCATCTTGATACATCAACCGCCTACGAACATGGTCGCCGCCAGTCGCACGAGGCGATCAAAGAGACCGTCGGCAACCGGATCGGCGTCGGGTGCTCCACCGGTCAAACGGAAGGTACTGGCCACGAGACCGCCCTTGCCCACGCGACGTTCCGCGATGAGCGCGGCGGGTTTGTGGACCCAGCCGACGACGATACCAGAGTGGACCGGGCCGCCAAACTCCCACCCGGAAAAGCCGCCCATGACATGATGTGGCACCACGTCCGAAAAGGACAGGTCGATCAGCGGGCCGCCGGGCAGATCGGCAAAGACCCCCTCTCGGCGGATCCAGCTAAAGCCGGCAATCCAGTCGCCGCGCCACATGGTGCCATGCCGCGCCATGTGCGTGATGTTGGGCAGCGGGAACTGGGCACCAACCGGAATTCCGGGGGTGTCATCGACGACCGGAATGAAGGGCTGCTCGCGGCCGCGCGTCTCAACACGCAGATTGCCTTGGGTTTTCTTAGTCCCATCCGCTAGAACCAGATAGCGCGCACCGGCCTGCATCGCCCGCACATCACCCTCGTCCAGCGCATGCGTCAGGGTCACTTCAGCCTGATCGGCCGACACAACGTGATATCCCAGCGCCACCGCACGGGCCGCAAGGCGCGCATCCGCGGTGCTTACCCGAGTCAACCCGCCAGTCTGGCGCGGCGCATAGAGTGCGAGATCTACCTGATTGCGGGCCACCGCCGCGGCCCCGCTGGTCAAAGAGAAAGACACGGTCAGCATACGGTTCGCGGTACTGTCCGGCAAGGTAAGGGTCAGCACGCCAAGGTCGGCGGTGCTCAAAGCAGCGGTCCCCGGAAAGGCGATTTCACCCGACTGGCCCTCGACCGACCAGTGCAGCCAACCCGGAGAAAGAGCGGCCCCGCCGCTGGCCACGGTCAGGCCCATCGACCACGCCTGCCCCGCTGTTCCGGCATAGCGCTTCACATTTGGCACGATGACCACATCGGCATTTACCTCTGCAAGTCGCTCGTGGAACACCCGGGGATTGCGGTTCATATCCAGAAGTCCGTTGGACTCCCAATGCACATCCGTCAATTCGGTGATGACATAGCCCTGAATCTGCGGCCAGGCCCGCATCGCCTCGATTTCATATTTCAAATTGGCGAATTGATACCATTGGGCTTGAGTGACCATGTTCTCGAGTGAGCCGAAGACCCGGTTTAAGCCGAGGCTGACAAAACGATCCTCGATGCCATGCGGATGGGCCGCCCCGTCACCCCAAAGTTGGCCGGTTCCCATCCACCATGGCTCCGCCCCGTCGATCTGTACCTGGGCCGGCTGCGGCAGGCCCCAGACGCCGAATTCCGAGACGATCTTCGGCTCATCCCCTCGCCTGAAGCCATCGCCAAAGGGCGACCAGGTCCAGGATGCCCCCTGCGCCAGTTCCTCTGTCAGCGCATCCCATTCAGCGCGCCGTTCAGGGACCGATCGGTAATAGTGGAAATCGTCCAGATCGCTTTTGACGTGGAAATTGCCCTGACAAGGAGAATTGTCGCAGACAAGACGCGAGGGATCGCGGGCTTTCAGCCAGTCGAACATCCCCTCAAGCCAGCGCCGATGCGCCGGGTCATCGCAAAGCCGCGTGCCCCAGTCTTCATTGATCAGTGTCCAGATCACGATTGAGGGGTGGTTCCCGTCCCGCACGATCATGCCCTCCATCGTCTCTTTCAGACGCATGGCTGCGGCATCAGACAGGCTACCGACATTGGGCAAATCGTACCACAACAGCATGCCCATGCGGTCCGCCACGTCCAGATAGCGGGGATCGGGCACCTTTATGTGATAACGCAACATGTTAAGGCCCAAGGCCTTGGCCTTGGCGAACTGATCCTCCAGATAGGCGACCGAAGGCGGGGTGCAGATGCCCTCAGCGTAGTAATCCTGGTCCAGCGCCGCGCGCATGTAGAACGGCTTGCCGTTCAGGAACAGCTTGCCGTTGGCTGAGGTGAAGTTGCGGAAGCCGAAGCTGTGTTCCGTGATGTCGCCATCCAGATCAACCCGAAGTCGGTAGAGTGCCGGGTTGTCCCCAGACCAGAGCTGGGCCGAAGCGACACTCAGCACCTCGCCTTGCGCCACGATCTGCCCCTCAGGGTCCAGCACGGTCAACTCCCGGGGGCCGCTGCCCGTTTCGGTGATCGTGGCGTCAACTCTGCCGGTTTCAGGATTGGCGGCGATGGCGCAGTGTGTCAGATGGCGCGCCGCCCGCGTCTCTAGCCGGACGGACTGCCACAGGCCACCGGTCGGGCCATACCAGCTCATCTTGCCGTGAGGAATGTCGGAGAAATTGTCAGGCGCGGCATCGTCGGGGCCGGGAAGATGACACTCGACGTCAACCCGCACGGTCTTGCCTTGCAGATCTGCCGGTATCTTCGCCTCGAACGGCAGCCAACCGTTGCCGTTCTGGGCTATCTCTCGCCCCTCGACCCGCACCACCGCGAAATAGGACACGGCACCGAAACAGAGAAACGAGGCGCCCTCGGTCGGAATCGCGACGGTGCGGCTGTAGGTGGCATGGCCATGGGCCTGCCGCAGATCGGCAAAAGCCGCTTGCCATGGCAGCGGCACGGGGGCTTGCCGCGCAACGCCGTCGGAATGGTGTACAAAATCCCACAGGCCGTCCAGCGACAGGACCGTCCTGCCCGAAAGCGCAGTCGCCATGGCGGCCTCCGATAATACTTCAGTTATATTATAATCAATCGCATTAACGGCGGGCTTGGCAAGACGATTCGGCGGGGTTATTCCGGGGTCATGACGAAACGCCCAACCATGGTGGATGTAGCCCTTGCGGCAGGTGTGTCGCAGGCGACGGTATCGCTTGTGATGTCGGGTGGCGCATCGGCGCGAATTTCGGGCGCGACACGCGACAAGGTACGCGCGGTGGCCGCGGATTTGGGCTATACGCGGCGGGGCTTTGCTCGTGGCAACGGCTCGGGCGTCGTGGCCCTGCTGATCGACGAGGTGACGACGACGCCTTTTGCCATGCCCTTCCTCGACGCCGCCAAGGACGAGGCGGCATCTTTGGGTTGGTTGGTGGCCAGTTTCATAACCGGCGGCGATCCGGCCAACGAGGCGGCCATCTTGCAAACGCTGGGGGCGCTTGACCTTAAAGGCGTGATCTATGCCCGCCTTATCACGCGGACGGTTCATCCGCCCGAGGCGCTGTTTGCGCTGACCGCCGTTCTGCTGAACTGCCACGAAGCCAGCCGCCGCCTGCCCACCGTCGTGCCGGGCGATGTGGCGGGCATGCAGTCCGCGACCGAGGCGCTGATCCGCGCCGGCCATCGCCGCATCGCACACGTGCCGGGCGAGGATTGGACCGAGGCCAGCCGTGACCGCCTGCGCGGCTACAAGCAAGCCCTGGCCGCACATGACATTCCCTTTGACCCGGCGCTGGTCTCGCCGCCCGCATGGACGGTTGGCTCGGGCCGGGCGGCCATGGAGGGGCTGCTGGCCTCCCGCCCCTCGGCTGTGACCTGCTTCAATGACCGCGTGGCGATTGGCACCTATGAAGCGATTCGCTCCGCAGGTCTGACAATCCCCGGTGATATTTCGGTCATAGGCTATGACAACGAGGACCTTGTGGCGCATCTTGCGCCACCTTTGTCCACCGTCCAGCTGCCACATGAAGAAATGGCCCGCCTTGCGATCTCTGTGCTGGCGGAGGGCGGACGGCCCTTGCAGTATCAGCGCATCAAGGTAGACAGCCCGCTGGTGCTGCGCGCCTCTGTCGCGGCATTCAGCGTTTGACTATATCCGGAACGCTGATAGAGACTTGATTCGAACCATTTGGGTAAGAAGACTGCACCATGAGCCGCAATTTCCTGATCGTGGACCCCGAAGACGGCATCGAGGTTCTGAAGGCCTTCGCCTCTCCGGCCCGGGTGAAAGTGCTGAAGTTGCTGCACACTCAGGGTCCGCAGAACGTTAATGAGATTGCCGAGGCGCTGGGGCTGCCGCAAAGTTCGGTTTCGGCCAATATCCAGCAGCTGGAGGAGGCGGGCCTGATCCGCACCGAAGTGCAGCGCGCCCGAAAGGGCAACCAGAAGATCTGCCACAGCCTGTTCGACGAAGTTTTGGTCATGTTCAAAGCCCAACCCGAAGAGGCCAACCGCAACACGATCGAGGTGGCAATGCCTTTGGGGCTTTACACCTCTTGCGAGGTTTCGGCGCCCTGCGGCCTGTGTTCCACACAAGGCGTGATCGGGTTGCTGGATGTGCCGGACACATTCCTTGATCCGGGGCGGATGGGGGCTGGGCTGATCTGGTTCACGCGTGGCTATGTAGAATACCAGTTTCCCAACAATTCCAAGCTGATGGCGGGCGACCTTGCGTCGATCGAGTTTGCCATGGAGCTGTCCTCCGAGGTGCCCGGAACTGCCGCCAACTGGCCATCGGACATTACGGTTTCGGTCAACCGCATCGACGTCGGAACATGGACCAGCCCCGGAGATTTCGGCGACAAGCGCGGCGTCTATACGCCCGATTGGTGGAAACTGAAGGGCAGCCAATATGGCAAACTGAAGAACTGGCGCATCACCCGCGAGGGCACCTTTGTGGATGGCTTGAAGATCAGCCCGATTTCACTGACTGACCTTGATCTGGACAAGCACCGCTCGATCCGATTGCGGATCGGCGTGCGCGACGAGGCCCGCCATCCCGGTGGGATCAACATCTTTGGCCGGGGCTTTGGCAACTATGATCAGGATATTGTCATGCGCCTGACCACCACGGGTTAGCCCCAGCCCCACAATAAGCTTGACGAAGCACCCACCCTTCCCGATATACATCGTTAAATCGGATACTGACGAGCGTTTCGGTGCAGGATCCAACGTTGGGGGGAACGGCTATGAAGGCGAATGTCACGGCGCATCGGGATTATACGATCGCGAAGATCGATGACCGGATCTATTCGGCGTTTCTTGAGCATCTGGGCCGGGCAATCTATTCGGGCATCTACGAGCCGGGCCATCCGACTGCCGACAAGAACGGCATGCGCGGCGACGTTGCGCAACTTGTGCGGGATCTGAAGATTCCCTATGTGCGCTATCCCGGCGGCAACTTCGTGTCCGCCTACAATTGGGAAGACGGTATCGGCCCGAAAGACCAGCGCCCGGTGCGGCTGGACCTCGCCTGGCACACCGCGGATGCCAACCAGGTCGGCGTCCATGAATTCCAGGATTGGTGCGATGCCGTAGGCACCAAGCCGATGCTGGCGATCAACCTCGGCTCGCGCGGGCTGGATGAGGCGCGCAACTTCGTCGAATATGTGAACGGCCCGACCGGCAGCTTCTGGGGGGACCTGCGCAAGAAGAACGGCCGCGCCGAGCCCTTCGATTGCCGCATCTGGTGCCTTGGCAACGAGATGGACGGACCCTGGCAGGTTGGCCACAAGACCGCCGACGAATATGGCCGCGTGGCCAATGAAACCGCCAAGACCCTGCGCGCCTTCGACAAATCGCTGGAGCTGGTGGTCTGTGGGTCGTCGAACTCGGACATGAAAACCTATCCCGAATGGGAGCGGATCGTGCTGGAACACACCTATGAGGCGGTGGATCACATCAGCCTTCACATGTACTTCGCCAACCGCAAGGGCGAGACGCAGAACTATCTCTCGCTGAACCACAAGCTGGACCGCTACATCACAACCGTCGAGTCGACGATCAATCTGGTCAAGGCGAACAAACGGTCCAAGCACGATGTCGGCATCAGCTTTGACGAATGGAACGTCTGGTATCACTCCAACGAACAGGACCGCGCCATTCTGGCAGGTGCAGAGGGCTGGCCTCATGCGCCGCGTCTGTTGGAGGATATCTACAACTTCGAAGATGTGCTGCAGGTCGGCCTGATCCTCAACACATTCATACGCAAGTCGAATGTCGTGAAGATGGCCTGCATCGCGCAACTGGTGAACGTGATTGCCCCGATCATGACCGAGCCGGGCGGCGCGGCATGGCGGCAGACGATCTATTATCCCTACTACTTCGCCAGCATTTACGGGCGCGGCACGGCGCTGCAACTGTCGGTGAAAAGCCCGGGGTATGATGCGGAGCATGACGACAATGTGCCCTTCATCGACATCGCGGGCGTGCATGACGAGGAAGCCGGCACCGCGACATTCTTCGCTGTCAACCGCCATGCAACAGATGCCTTGACCCTGACCCTCTCGCTGCAGGGCTTTGGCGATCAGGCCACGGTCATCGACCATCAGGTGATGACCCATGCCAACCTGCGCGCGTCCAACACGCTGAATGCACAGACCAATGTCGTGCCCCGCGCCGGCAGCGGTTCGGTCGTGGAGGATGGCACCCTGACCGCCAGCCTGCCACCGCACAGTTGGCAGATGATCCGCGTGAAGCTGGGCTGAGCCGAACGAAGACCGGACGCTCCGCTAGGTGTTTGATCCCGGAGTTTGATGGAGCATTGTTTTCCCCAGCATGGAGGGATGTGCTATGGGACAGGTCCTGCACGGGAGCGCCACCACGACAGAGGCAGTCTGAACCGCGCCGGGTTTGCCGGAGGCTGATGGATCTTAGTTAGGCGGCCATGGGTTCCGTTTCCAGAGCTGCGTAGCAGTTCGCTTCGGCTTCTGCGGGTGGGATGTTCCCGATGGGTTCGATAGGTATCGCGGGCGAGCGCCACTGGTCAGAGCGAACCCGCGATGGGTTGTTGAACCAGTCGGCCCATTCGAGGGTTGCGTATTCGACGGCTTCGAAGCTGCGCCATGGGCCGCGACGATGGATGACTTCGGCCTTGAAGAGTCCGTTGATCGTCTCGGCGAGGGCGTTGTCGTAACTGTCACCGACGCTGCCAACGGACGGTTCGATGCCGGCCTCGGCCAATCGTTCGGTGTATTTGATCGACAGGTATTGGGCGGATTCGACCGGTCGTCGCAACACCTTGATGTTGGAGGTGTTGATGACGACAGGAAGACGGAAGTCGGAGCGCTCGACGCGACGCAAATTGTCCTCGCCAGGTCGGCCGCCAGTCTGGCAGCGAGAGAACCTGTGTCGGTTCTGGCAGGAGATTGCTGCAGGGCTGTCCAGCGAGGAAGCCGCTGTTGCAGCAGGAGTGTCTGCTCCGGT